>NZ_FOJJ01000005.1 GCF_900111775.1 Desulfuromonas acetexigens
AGAACATCGGAAAGCCGTGTGCGGGAAAACCGCACGCACGGTTTGATGAGGGAGGGCTGGTCCAAACAGCCACGGCAAGGCCATTTAGACACCGTCGGACGAAAGGGACGGAAACGGATAAGCCGAGCCTAAAGCTGTGTAAACCTGCCCTCTACTCTACCCGACCATGGAGGCTTGAACCGGCTCGTGATTCGTCGAGAAGAAACCTTTGTTTACCGTAAGGAAATCCGGACATGACCGTCGGGAAATCTTACACATTATCGAGGCAACGTCGCCACCGAGAACCAAAAAGATCGAAAAAACGGCAGATTAGAAAAAGGCGCGGTTCTTGCTAATCTTTCTGATAGATATGCTTTCTTTTCCTCAAAAGGATGGAGCCCATGAGACATTTAATGACCGTTCTTGCCGTCGCCCTCTTCACGACCCTCAGCTTTTCCACGGCTCAGGCCCTGACCCTGACCGCCGCGAAAGACTCTTATATTGAAAGCGGCCTGCCATCAACGAACTTCGGTACCGCCCCCGTGGATCTCATCAAACGGCAGGACAATACCGTCTGGACCCGCATCAGCTATTTCGGTTTTGATCTGAGCAGTCTCTCCCATACGGCGATTGCCGATGCCACGTTTTCCCTTAATTTCATCGACAGCGCTCGGGGGATAACCAGCGACACGATCAACTATTCGTTCGAACTTTTCGGCCTGACCAATGAGAGCCTCGACGGATGGGGAGAGAACAGCATCACCTGGGACAACTCCCCCAGCCGGGTTTATACGAACGCCGACGGCCTTGCCTCACTCGGCACCTTCAGTCTCACCGGCAAGGGGTTAGGCGCTTTCGACTTTACCAGCCAGGCATTTGTCGACTTCCTGAACAGCGATACCAACGACATCGCCACCCTCGTCCTGGCGCGAACCACCAACCAGATCGGCGACAACAATTACATTCACGCCGTGGCCTCCCGGGAAAATACCGCCGTTGCCGGCCCCAGGTTGGCGGTAACGCCGATTCCCGAGCCCTCGACCCTGCTCCTTCTCGGCGCGGGGCTGGTCGGAATCGGGCTGATCGGCCGGCGCAAGAGAAACTGAAGCCCCACGCCCAGGGACAAGCGCTCCTAACAAAAACAGCCGCTCGCGGGATTCGCACCCCGGAGCGGCTGTTATTTTTGACAGTTCTTGTAAACGGCTTGCTTTCTAGCGTAGCGCCTCGGCGAAGCGGCGGTTGACTTCGTTCCAGTTCACCACCTGCCACCACTGGTTGAGATAGGCCGCCCGGCGGTTCTGGTAGCTGAGATAGTAGGCATGCTCCCAGACGTCGATGGCGAGGATCGGGGTACCCTTGACCTCGGCGATATCCATGAGGGGGTTGTCCTGGTTGGCGGTGGAGGTGACGGCGAGTTTCTTTTCAGGAGTGACGATCAACCATGCCCAGCCCGAGCCGAAACGGGTCGCGCCGGCCTGGTTGAACTGTTTTTTCAGCTCATCGAGGGAACCGAAGGCCTGGTTGATCGCCGCACTCAGTTCCGCCGAGGGCGCCCCGCCGGTTCCTGCCGGCGCCATGACCTTCCAGAAGAAATCGTGATTGTAATGGCCGCCGCCGTTGTTGCGTACCGCTGGGTTGAAGCTGGAGATTTTCGCCATCATGCCTTCGAGGGCCATCCCTTCCAGTTCGGGAAAGGTCTTGACCTGGGCGTTGAGATTGTTGACGTAGCCCTGATGATGCAGACCGTGGTGGATCTCCATGGTCAGTTTATCGACATAGGGCTCCAGGGCATCGCTGGCGTAGGGCAGCGCGGGCAGCGTAAAGGGCTGCGCCAGGGCGGCGCCGGTCATCACGGCCATGGCACAAAAAAGGGCCAGGGCGAGGAGGAAAATGCGTCTTTTCATTTGCTGTCTCCTTGGTTGAATGGGGATTGTTCGTTGACCTCTCTCATAATTTGACCAAAAAAGTCAGAAAATGCAAGGAGGAGCCGAACAAAGGGGGTGCCGTGCTGAAAAACACCCTTTCGAACAAATTGACAGCATCCGGGACACAAGGTAAGGTGCCACATCCCTTTACCCCGATCCGACAGGTATGAAATAGATGGCCAAACCACCGGTAAAACCACCGAAAGATCAGAAATCGAAACGCCGCGTTCCGGAGCCTCCCATCGAGTTGGATATCAACCGCCTCGACGACGAGGGGCTCGGGATCGGCTATTACCAGACCAAGGAAGTGCTCATCGCCGGCGCCCTGCCCGGCGAAAAGGTGACCTTCGCCATCGAGCATGAAGGGCAGCGGCGCATCATCGGCCAGTTGCGCAAAGTGCTCCGCAAGAGCGTCGAGCGAGGCGTGCCGAGTTGTAAACGCGCCCAGGACTGCCAGGGCTGTTCGCTCATCGCCATGAACTACCCGGCCCAGTTGCGCTTCAAGGAAGCCAAGGTCCGTCGCCACCTGAGCAACCGGACGCTGCTTGCCGAAGTGCCGGTACTCCCCATCCTGGAAGCCGAGCAGCGCCTCGGCTACCGCACCAACGCCAAACTGGTGATGGCCAAGGAACGGGGGGAAGTCAAGATCGGCCTCTATCGCCGGGGCAGCCACGCGGTGGTGGATATCGCCGACTGCCCTCTGCATCATCCCCTGATCAACCGCATCGTCGCCGTGGTCAAGGAAGAGATCGCCCGGCAGGATGTCTATCTATATAACCCGCGCAGTAAACGGGGTCTGTTGCGCTACCTGACGATCAAGGTCGCTCCGGCGGCGAACCGGGCGATGGTCACCTTCGTCTGCTCCGAGCGCAATTTCCGGGATCTCACCCATCTCGGCAAGTGGCTGATGAAAAAGGTGCCGGAGGTCGTCTCGGTGCAGCAGAACATCAACAGCGCCGAGGGGAATGTGATTTTCGGGCGGGAAACGCTGAAAATGCTGGGAGTGCCCGATCTCATCGATCAGGTGGGGGAGATCCGCCTGCGCATTGCGCCGACTTCTTTCTTTCAGGTGCACAACGAGCAGGCGGCACGCATCTATGCCCAGGTGCGCCAGTGGGCCGGACTGAAACCGGGAGAGATCGCCGTCGATCTTTACTGCGGCATCGGCGGTATCGCCCTCAATCTGGCCCGGGACGCCGCCCGGGTGATCGGCATCGAAGTCAGCGAAGAGGCGGTACGCAATGCCCGAGAAAATGCCCGCATGAACGAGCGCAACAACTGCGCCTTCATCGCCGGCGACGCCGCCGAACTGATCCACGACCTGGCCGGGGAGCTGCCGCCGGGGAGCGTCGCCGTGCTCAATCCCCCCCGGGGCGGCTGCGCCGAGGAGGTTTTGACCGAACTGGCGGGCCTGGAGCCGCGCACGATCATCTACGTCTCCTGCAATCCCGAGACCCTGGCCCGGGACTTGGAGATCCTGCACCGCCTCGGCTACGGAACCGAAGCGGTCCAGCCGGTCGACATGTTCCCCCAGACCCCACACGTGGAATCGATCGCCCGGTTGGCGCCGCTACCAAGAACAATCTGAACGGCTTTAGGGTTTTTCCAGTTCCGCCAGACGCTCCCGGGCCTGGGCGGCGTAGGGGGAATCGGGATATTTTTGCAGGATTTCCCCGTAAAGCTGCCGGGCGTGCTCAGCGTTATACTGCCGCTCTTCGAGTTGGGCGGTGTCGTAAAGATCTTTCGCCCGGTCGCCACAGGCGCAGAGCAGAAGCGCCAGGCACCCGGCCAAAAACATTTTTTTCATGACAATCCTCCGTGATGGCTGTTGACGTTCGCGACCGGCCCTGCCGATCCCCGACACCATGCCGCGCCAGGAAACGCTTGTCAAAAAGATTTCGAATCCCAAGCCCAGGAAGAAGGAGGTTTTTCGCCGATGAAAACCCTTGATTGCCGCTTGCAGAAATGCCCCGGCCCGGTGGTCGAGACCCGCAAACAGTTGCTGGCCGATCCGGATGAACCCCTGACCGTGCTGGTCGGCGACGACACCGCCCGGCAGAATGTCTCCCGCCTCGCCCTGAACCTCCGTTGTCAGGTCCAGGCCACTGCCAACGAAGACGGCTTCGCCCTGGAGATTACCCCCGGCGCCCTGCCTAGCGCAGAGGCCGTCGTCCCGGCCCAGGGAAAAACCGTCGTTTATGTGGCCGCCGACGTCATGGGTGCGGGGGATAACGACCTTGGACATATTCTGATGAAAAACTTCATTTTCACCCTGGCCGAACTGGAGACACCTCCCGACGCCATCCTCTTCGTCAATGGTGGGGTCAGACTGACCACCGAAGGCTCCGACGTCATCGAACCGCTGGAAAAACTCGCCTGCAACGGTGCCGACATCGCCTCCTGCGGCCTCTGCCTGGAATTTTTCGGGCTTAAAGACAAACTCAAAGTCGGCCGCCCCACCAATATGCTCGACACCGTCGAGCAGCTGACCCGCGCCGGGCGCGTCGTCCGCCCCTGATCCGTCCCGCCTCCCCCATGCCGCCGGGATGTTCCATTCCGGCGGCATTTTCACAAACACCTCTTCAATCTTCAAAACACTCTCCAAGAACGAACCGTTCATCTTCCCCCCAACGGCATCCGGCACGATCCGCCACCACGGAATCTTTCAAATCTATTTGATTTATAAGAAAATTCTTTCTTGTAAAATAATAAAACGATGTATCATTGTTACCAGGTACGCGGCATCGCGGTTTCGAGTCGGGCATTTCACCGCCTACCCCGGGATGGATCAAAATTGATCAGCGATGGGGCATTTTGACTCACAAATAGACCAAGAGGGCGGAAGAACAAGCATTCACTGCGCGCGAAGACCGGACTTTTCCTGGCTTCATGCTCAACAAGAATCTTGGCCCGCATCTTGCTAACATATAGTTTCAACCTTGGTCATCATCAAAAATCCATCATCTTCAATAAAGAAAGGCTCAACCCATGCGCGTCGACTTTCCTCTGGAACAGATTTTCGGCCGACCTCCCCGCGAGGTCGAACAACTCTTTCGCTCCCAAGGGATCGATCCTGAGCTGCCCTACAGCTCCAAAATCACCTTCGCCGGAGTGACGATCGAGCAGGATGTCCCCCGCGACCAGCGGCCTTCACGCTTCTTCATCCCCATTCCGGCCCGCACCTACTGATTCATCCTTCGGGGTGTCCCGTCACCGACGGGACACCCCGCCCCCTCCGCCACGCCTGCCTTGTGCTTTTCCCCCCGCCATGCTATTTTTCCCCGACTGATCCATCGCATTATCTCTATCTATCAACCTGAAGACCGACTCCGGCCCCAGATTTACAGGGGCGAGAGCCTCCGCGGGAATCCAGACGCATGTCCCAACAGCGCCATATCATCATCGGCACCGCCGGTCACGTCGACCACGGCAAGACCGCCCTGATCCGCGCCCTCACCGGCCAGGAAACGGACCGCCTCAAAGAAGAACAGGAACGGGGCATCTCCATCGACCTGGGCTTCGCCGCCTTTCGCTTGCCCGGCGGCCAGGTGGCCGGGGTGGTCGACGTCCCCGGTCATGAGCGTTTCATCCACAACATGCTCGCCGGTATCGGCGGCATCGATCTGGTGCTGCTGGTGGTGGACGTCAACGAAGGGGTCATGCCCCAGACCCGTGAGCACTTGCAAATTCTGCAACTGCTCGACGTCCGCCAGGGGATTCTCGTTCTCACCAAATGCGACCTGGCCGAGCCGGACTGGATCGACATCGTCGAGGAGGAGATCCGCGAGGAGGTCGCCGCGACCTTTCTCAAAAACGCCCCCTGCCTGCGGGTTTCGTCTCTGACCGGCGAAGGCATGCCGGAACTGACGACGGCCATCGCCGAGGCGGTGAAACACCTGCCGCCCAAGGATGCCGACGGCCCCTTGCGTCTGCCGGTCGATCGCCACTTCAGCGTCGCCGGTTTCGGCACCGTCGTCACCGGCACCCTGCTCTCCGGCACGGTGCGGCCGGGGGACGCGGTGGAGGTCATTCCGCCCGGGCTGACCGTGCGCGTGCGGGAAATCCAGGTGCACGGCAACAAACTGAGCGAGGCCCGGGCTGGGCAGCGGGTCGCCCTCAACCTGGCCGGACTCGACCGCGACCGCCTGCAACGCGGGGCGGTAGTCGGCGCGCCGGGCATCTTCGAGCAGACCGAGCGCCTCGACGCCCGACTGACCCTGCTCCCCTCGGCCCCCCGCCCGCTCAAGTTCCGCGATCCCGTCCATTTCTATCTCGGCACCGCCCGGGTCATCGGCATCGTCGCCCTGCTCGACCGCGACCAACTGGAGCCGGGGGAGAGCGCCCTGGTGCAGATCCACCTCGACCGGCCGCTGGTCGCCCACCGCCAGGACCGCTTCATCATCCGCTCCTATTCACCGATGACGACCATCGGCGGCGGGCTGGTGATCGACCCGGCGCCGATCAAACATAAACGCTTCCGCGACGAGGTGATGGCCGCGCTCAAAGCGCTGGAATCGGGGGAGATGGCCTTTCTGCTGCAAAAGCTCAGCGAACAGACCTGCGCCCGGGTCAAGGATCTGGAACTCGCCTCGGGCCTGGGACGGGAGCGCATCGAGCAGCACCTGGCGAGCCTGGGTGAGGACGGCCGCGCCGCCCGCCTGGGGGATCAATGGCTGACGACGGAGACCTCGCGCGCCTGGCGGCGGCGCCTGACCGAGGCAACCCGCCAGTATCACGAGCAGCACCCCTTGCAGCCCGGCATCCCCCACGCCACCCTCAAGGGAGCGCTCCCCACCAAGCTCGCCCCCAAGGGCTACGAGCAACTGCTGGCCGAGGCCCTGGCCGCCGGCGAACTGGTCCAGCAGCAGGAATGGCTGCGCCTGCCGGACTTCGCGCCGACCCCGACGGCGGCCCAGCAAAAGGTCATCGACCTGCTTGAAGCGACCTACCGCGCCGAGGGAGTGCAGGCCAAGAACCGCAACGCCATGCTCGAACAGCTGCGCCTCGACCCGGACACGGCCGAGGACTGCTTCACCCTGCTCTTCGCCGACGGTCGGCTGATCAAGCTCAACGAAGAAAGTTTTCTCCACCGGGACTGCTATAATCAGGCCCTGACCCAATTGATCGGGCACTTCGCCGCACATGAGACCCTGACCATGGCCGAGTTCCGCGACCTGCTCGGCAGCGCTCGCAAACAGACCCAAGCGCTGCTCGAATATTTCGACCGGCAGAAATACACCCTGCGCAAGGAAGACCTGCGGGTGGCCTGGCAACTGCCGAAGGTTCCCGAAAGATGAGGATAAGATGACCGATCAGCCGATCAAGCTCACCGCGCTCTCCAAAACCAGCGGCTGAGCCGCCAAGCTGGCCCCCGGGCCACTGGCGCAGGTGCTGCGCCAACTGCCGGTTTTCGAGGATGAAAATCTCCTTTCCAACGCGATCCCCTACGCCGACGCCGGGGTTTATCGCCTCAGGCTGGATTGCGCCCTGGTCCAGTCGATCGACTACTTCACGCCGATCGTCAACGATCCCGCCACCTTCGGCCGCATCGTCGGGGCCAACGCCCTGTCGGACATCTACGCCATGGGCGCCCGACCGTTGACGGTGATGAATCTCATCGGCTTCCCCCGCTGCCTGCCCCAGGAGATGCTGGTGGAAATCCTGCGCGGCGGCGCCGAGAAGGTGCGGGAAGCCGGGGCGGTGATCGTCGGCGGGCATACGGTGGAGGACGACGAACCCAAGTACGGCATGGCCGTCACCGGGCTGGTCGACCCGGCGCGACTGGTCTCGACCCTAGGCGCGCTCCCCGGCGACGCCCTGATTCTGACCAAGCCCCTCGGCACCGGCATTCTGGCCACCGCCCTCAAGGGGGAGGTGCTGAGCGAAGGGGATATCGCCGACGCCATCGCCGGCATGCAGCAGCTCAACAAGGCCGCCGCCGAAATCATGCTCGACATCGGCATCCATGCCTGCACCGACGTCACCGGTTTCGGCCTGCTCGGCCATGCCCTGGAACTGTCCGAAGCCAGCCGCGTCCAGATCGAGATCGAGGCGGCCGCCCTGCAGGTCTATCCCCACGCCGTGGAGATGGCCGCCATCGGCCTGGTCCCCGAGGGGAGCTACAACAACCGTCAGCATTACCTGCCCCAGGTCGTTAACGGCGCCGACCTCCCCCCGGAACTACTCGACATCCTCGCCGACCCCCAGACCTCTGGCGGCCTGCTCATCGCCGTTGCCCCGGAAAAGGCCGCCGAGTTGCAAGGGCGGCTGCGCGCCGCAGGCCTTGGCGACTTCCGCATCGGCACGGCCAGGGAGGGGCAAGCGGGCAGCGTGAAAGTGACCTGATTCGCCGCAACCCGCCACCTTTCCAATAAAAAAAAGGGCCGTCGACGCGGCCCTTTTTTGTTTCCCTCAAACTGTCTCTGAATTTATCTAGTCGCCCGGCGCGGCATCCGCCGCCTCGCTGCGGTTGCGCCCGTTCGCCTTGGCCCGGTAGAGGGCTTTGTCGACGGCCGTGATGCACTCTTCCAGGCTCATACCGGGGCGATAGGAGCCGACCCCGAAGCTGAGGGTGACGGCTATGGGCTTTTCTTCCCAGACCGTCACTAGGTCCGCCACCGCCAGGCGCAGCTTTTCCGCCGCCGACAGCGCCGCCTCCTCGTCGGTATTGGCCAGCATCAGCAGAAACTCCTCCCCCCCCCAGCGGCCGCAGACATCCTCGGCGCGGCTCGATTTCGCCAGCACGGCGGCGACGCGCTTGAGCACCTGATCCCCCGCCGGATGGCCGAAGGTATCGTTGACCAGCTTGAAGTGATCGATGTCGGCGAGCAGAAAGGAAAAGACGCCGCCATGCCGCTCCACCCGGGCGCTCTCGGCCTTGAAGCGGTTCATCAGTTCGCGGCGGTTGGCCAAGCCGGTCAGGGGATCGGTCTGAGCGGCGCTGTGCAGATCATCTTCCAGGCGCAGACGGCGCGCGCATTCCAGCAGGGTCCGTTGCAGGTGCAGGCCGTCGACCGGCTTGGTGACATACTTGTCGACACCGATGTTGATCGAATTCTTGAGATATTCGATCTGCTCGAAGGCGGTCAGCAGGATGATCGGGATTTTCCGGTCGACGGCGCGGATCTCCCGGGCCATCTCCAACCCGTCCCGAACGGGCATGAGGATATCGGTGAGGATCATGTGCGGCGCCTGGTCATGGTAAATCGCCAGCCCCTCCTCGCCGTCGCAGGCAACCAGCAGCTTGCCGACCAGTCGCGAAAGAAACCGGACGAACTGCGCCCGCACCTCCTCCTCATCCTCCACATACAGGAGAGTGAGCCCCTTCAAAAATGCTTGATCCTTTTCATCGATAGTCGTCATGGCTGCTCCGCGAGCGGCAGGGCCACGGAAAATTCGCACCCGCCTTCGATATTACGGACAGAGATGATCCCGTGCATATTGCGCTCGATGATCGTCTTGGACATATAAAGGCCGATGCCGGTCCCCATGCTCTTGGTGGAAAAATAAGGGTCGAAAATCTTGTCGATAATCTTTTCCGGCACGCCGCCGCCGTTGTCGCGCACCCGCGCCACCCCCTGCCCCTGCTCGACGGCAAGGCTGACGACCACCTGCCCGGAGTCCGGACGGCGTTGCAGAATGGCATCCTTGGCGTTGCCGAGCAGGTTCAGCAACACCTGGGAATATTCGTTGGGAAAGCCCTTGACCAGGCAATCCTCCTCGTCCTCGACGGCAAGGGCGATGTTGTTGGCCTTGAAACCCGACTCCACCAAGGCGATTGCCTGGCGGATCTGGCTGAGAGCGGAGAAGGTCGTCAGCACCTTGTCGGGGCTGAAGAAGTCGCGGAAATCGTTGATGGTGGTCGACATCTTCTGGATCAGGCGATGGGCGGTGGCGGCCGATTCTTCCAGATAGTCGTCGCTGAGGTCCCCGTCCCGCCAAGCGAACTGCAGATTGGTGATGAGCATGGCCAGGGCGTTCAAGGGCTGCCGCCACTGGTGGGCGATGTTGCCGATCATTTCGCCCATGGCCGCCTGCCGCCCCTGGCTGATGAGCACCTGATCCTTCTGCCGCAGCTCGGCGACGGACTTTTCCACCTGATCGCAGAGGGAGCGATTGAGCATTTCCAGCTGCTCCTGCTTTTCTCTCAGCTCCTCTTGCGTGAGAATACGCTGGTTGATCTCCTGCTTGAGCATGGCGCTCTTGGTCTGGAGTTCTTCTTCGATCATTTTACGCCGGGTGATGTCGGCGTGGGTGCCGGCGGCGCGCAGCGGCTTGCCGGCGGCGTCCCATACGACGATCTTGCCCCGGTCGAGAATCCATTTCCACTCCCCCTCCTTGGTTTGCACCCGGTATTCGGCCTCGATGTAGGGAGCGTGTCCCTCCAGATGGGCCTGAATTTTTTCCATAGCCTCGGGCATGTCCTCGGGATGCACCAGCCGCTCCCAGGACTCGCCGTACGGTTCGAGTTCTTCATGGGTATAGCCGAGCATCGCCGCCCAATGGCGGCTGAAGTCGATCCGGTCATGGACCAGGTCCCAATCCCAGAAGGCGTCTTGGGCGCCGTCCAGCACCAGATTGAGCCGCTCTTCACTTACCGCCTTGGCCCGCTCGCTCGCCTCGGCGGCCTCCTTCGCCCGACGCAGTTCGCGCTCGGCCAGGATGCGCTCGCTGATATCCGTGGACATGCCGCAGACCCCATTGACCCGCCCTTCGGCGTCGTGGGTAGGGAACTTGATGGAGAGGAAGTGACGCACGCCCTGGGGTCCGTCCATAGTTTCATCGAAGACCACCAGCCGACCGCCGGCCATAACCTCTAAATCGTTTTCCCGGAAGCAGCTTGCAACCTCCCCAGGAAAGAGCTCCTCATCGCTGTGCCCAAGGACGGCCTCCCGGGCCATCCCCGTCACCTTTTCGAGGGAACGATTGACGATGGTATAGCGCAGCTCGCGATCCTTGACGAAGATCACCGTGCCGCTGTTTTCGATAAGGTCGGCCAGAAAGCGGCGATTTTCCGCAAGTTCGGCGGTACGTTCGGCGACCCGTTCCTCCAGGCACTCCTTCATGACGGTCAGCTCGTCGAAACTTCCCTGCAAGGCCTCTTCCATCCGCCGAAAGTTCTCTTGCAACTCCTCTTCTTCCCGGGCGATGGCCGGTGCCCAGTCGATGCGCTCCCCCCGTAGAAGGCGATCGGGAAGCTGTCGGGTCGCCTGGCCGAGAACGGCGATCGGTCGTAGCAGCCGCCGACTGGCCCAACGGGACAAGGCAAAAACGAGCAGCATCACCAGGGCGAGCGCCCCGAGGTTGAGCGAGGTCTGGTGGGTGAGAAGCCGGATGGTGGGGGCGACGGATATCTCCACCACCAGCTGAAAATCGTCGTCCGCAGAAAGATCGACCTCGCGCAGGAGGAAGGAGCGGCTCCAGCGTTTTACGGCCCCGACCCCGGGGCGGGCCTCGGGAAGCCATTGCATGACAGCGCCGGAAGGAACCAGCTTGCCATCGGCGGGGAGGGTGAAAGGTTCGAGGGTTTTCCGCTCCGACCGCGTCGAGAGAATCACCTGGCGATCGTTGTCGACCAGCGTGATGTCGATGACTCCTTCCCGATGTACCACCAACCCGCGCAGCAACTCTTGCGGATGCTCCAGGGACAGGGCATGAGAGATGGCTCCCCGGTATTCGTTCCCCGACCAGAACGGCGCGAAGACGAGCAAGCGGGGGCCGGGCGTGCCGATGCTGCCAACAAAGGCCTCATGCAGCACGGGGCGCCCCCGTTTGCGCAGATGCTCGACATAGGGGCGATCGCCGAGATCGATTCCGACCGTGCTCCGGCCGAGGTCATCGCGAGCCGGAGAAAAGGCGCGGGTGACATGGCGGCCGTCTAGCACCCCGATCCGGAAGGAATCACTGTGCGCCGCGCGGAAAGCGTCGAGAATCCGTTGCATCTCTTCAGGAGAAGCGGTCTCCGGATCGCGGATCAGGTCGGCGAGAAAAAGAACCTTGTGCCGCTCCTCCGCGAGCCAGTTGGCGACGGCCAGCCTGGCGACATCCGTGGCGCGGACGGCCGTTTGCCGCATGAATTCCATCTGTGTGCCAAAAGAGTCGGCGATATCCGCATAGACCACGAGAAAGGCTGGGACCAGCACCACGCCCTGCAAGATGATGCGTAAGCGTTCGTGGAGGGAAAAGAGAGGCCCCCGCTCCCGCCCACGCCGGATCAGCAGGAAAACGAGCTCGGCGATAAGCACATTGAAAATGCCGTTGACCCCCTGCTTGAGGGCGATGAGCAGGGCCGAGCCGTGGGGCAGATCGAGCAGATGATGATAGCAGAACCAGACCAGTACCAGGCCAACCGTGCTCCAGAAAAGCAGGGCGCCGGCCATCAGCCCCATCCGCCGACGGGTCAACAGCAGCCCGACGCAGAGGGCTTCGACACTGAAGGAGAGGATCGCCCAGGGATGCAGCCAATGGAGCCAGGTGCAGCTGGCGGCAACCACCGCCGCGAGCACGCCCGCCCCCAGGCCAAAGCGCAGCAGGGCGTACATGCTCAGAATCGAGCCAAAAAGGAAGTCGACGTCGAAGAAGAGGGGCAGCTTGAACCAGTTGACGGCAAAGCCGACCAGTCCCAGCAGCAGTCCGGCAATCAGGTCACGACGCGACATGGATGAAGTCCTGAAGAGCAAGGGGAGGCCACAGTCGGACGAATGACACGGCAGGGAAAGAGTCGATGTCAAATTTCCGGCAAATGACCCAAAATATCCTTAATTGTCTTTTTTCGAGCAACTAGCGTACCAACGGCAATACTCAGATCGAATTGAAGAGGCCAGAATCCTGGAAGAAAAGCGCCAAACCCCAGAAAAAGAGGTCCGCTAATTGCAAATCATCGCCACCAAACCCCGGTTCAAAACCGTAAAACCTTTCTATCCTTTCAAAGAAACCATTTACCTTCGCCCTATCGCCCGAACCAACCGGCGATTACGCGGCTGAAGAGGGGGAAATCGCGGATGGCGCTCTTTCGTTTCTACATGGATCTCAGCATCAAAGCCAAACTGGCCCTGATGGTCGCCTGCTACTCCTGCGGGTTGGCCGCCACCGGAATTCTCAGCAACTTTCTGCAGAACCAGCGGTGGCTGTCGGCCTTCGTCGCCGCCGTCATCCTGCTCGGCCTCTTCTTCGGCTACATCATCATGCGCAGCATCGTCGTCCCCCTGCAACAGGCCCTGGCTCTGCTCGATCAGGTCGCCCAAGGGGATCTGTCGGTGCGCATCGCCGCGACGGCGCAGAACGAAACCGGCCATCTGCTGACCTCATTGCAAGGGATGATTGACCGTCTGCGGAGGACCATCGCCGACATTCGCGCCGTGACCGGACGCCTGACCGAAAAGAGCGCGCAGATGAACGAGACCTCCCGGGAATTGTCCCAGGGGGTCTCCGACCAGGCGGCGTCGGTGGAGGAGACCTCGGCCTCCATGCATGAAATGGCTTCGAATCTGCGCCAAAACGCCCACAATGCCGCCCAGACCGAGACAATCGCCAACCGGGCCGCCAAGGACGCGGCCTTCGGCGGCGATGCCGTCGGCAAAACCGTCGACGTCATGAACGAGATGGCCCGCAAGATCACCATCATCGAAGAGATCGCCCGACAAACCAACCTGCTCGCCCTTAACGCGGCCATCGAGGCGGTCCGGGCCGGCCAACAGGGCAAAGGCTTCACGGTCGTCGCCGGGGAAGTCCGAAAATTGGCGGAGCGGTGTCAAAAAGCCGCCAGGGAGATCAACGACCTGGCCGGCGGCAGCGTCCGGGTCGCCGGTGAAGCCGGAGAGTTGCTGACGCAGATGGTGCCGGAAATCGAGCGCACCGCCACCCTGGTTCAGGAAATTTCCAGCGCCGTCAAGGAGCAGGATCTCGGTCTGGCGCAGATGACCGTCGCCATCGACCGCCTCACCCAACTGACCCAGAAAAACAGCCATGCGGCCGAGGACATCGCTTCGGCGGCGGAAATTCTCGACGCCTATTCGCAGGAACTTGAAGCGTCCATCGATTTTTTCACCCTCGGCGAAGCGCAAACTATTAAAATACAACGATGTGAAGAACGAGGATAAACGCCCCCTGACTGACGCGGCCTGTTCTCGGCGACAAATTATGATAGAATCTCTCCCAAATAGCTCACGCCGACAGAGGCCCCCCACATGATCGAACCGCGCTTGACCGATTCCCTTGAGCACTCTTCCAGCAGCAGCTTCGTCCGCAAGTATCTGGGGGGGATCTTTCTCGCCATCTGCCTGATTCTGGTCTCGGTCTTCTGGGGCTTCAGCTACAAGGCCAACCAACTCATCGAAGACCAACTGCGCCAACAAGGGCAGGCGTTTTTCCAGGAGGTGGTGCTGACCCGCGACTGGCTCGCCCAGCACGGCGGGGTCTACGTTCCCCTCACCCCGGGAATGGAGGTCAACCCGTACCTGCTGAAAGTTCCGGGACTGAAGGTCGTCATCCAGGACCAGGAGGGGAACCATTACACCCTGAAAAATCCCGCCCTGGTTACCCGCGAAATTTCCGAGATCGCCGCCGGTCAGGGGCTCTTCCGTTTCCACATCACCAGCATCTTGCCCCTGAATCCGCAAAACTCCCCCGACGCCTTCGAGCGCCAAGCCCTGGAAAAGTTCGCCCGGGGAGAGACGGAGGCTTACGGTTACGTTGAGGAGGGCGGGCGAAGCATTTTCCGCTACATGGCGCCGCTCCCCACCAAGGAGAGCTGCATGGCTTGCCACGCCGCCCAAGGCTACCGCCCCGGAGTGGTTCGCGGCGGCATCAGCGTTTCTCTCGACGCCACGGCGACTCTGACGCAGATGCGGGAAAACCGCTTTTACCTCATCGCCTCGGCGATCGGCCTGGTCGCCCTGATCCTCGCCGTCATCCTCTTTATCTCCCGGGTCTTCATCAAGGATTTGAAAAAAGCGGAAGAACGGCTTCTGGAGATGGCCACCCGCGATTTTCTCACCGGCCTGCTCAACCGCCGTGAAACCTACCGCCGCCTGCAGGAGGAATCCCGGCGCGGTACCCGCTTCGGCGACCCCCTTTCCGTCATCCTGCTCGACATCGACTTTTTCAAAAAGATCAACGACAACCACGGACATCTCATTGGCGACCGTTTTTTGCAGGAAACCGCCGAGGTGCTTCGCAACACCTTGCGCGAATACGACATTCTCTGTCGGTACGGTGGGGAAGAATTTCTCGTGGGGGCGCTCAAGGCCAACCTGGAGCAGGCGGCGCAGGCCGCGGAGCGGGTACGCCTGCGGATGAAGGATCTGCGGGTGCCCGGCGGAGACGGCGGCGCCATCGCCGTCACCATCAGCGCCGGGGTCGCCCAGTTGCGCCCCGGCGAAAGCATCGACGGCCTCATCGCCCGCGCCGACGAAGCCCTCTACCGGGCCAAGGGCACCGGCCGCGACCGGGTGGTGACCAGCGGAGAAATCGAGACGCCATGAGCGATTTTTCGAAAATTGCCCGCAAAAGAAGTAAACAATGGGTGCTGCACTTGACATATAATTCTTTTTAGTTATTTTTCTTATCAAATAACAATTCGTGACAGATCAGGAAAACGATTATGCCTGGCACAGTGAACATCCCCGGAGAAATACTGGCCGCCCTAGAAGAGGCCCTGAAAGCCGCCGGTCTGCGCCTCACCCACCAGCGTCTGGAGATTTATCGGGAACTGGTGGCGGCCTGCGATCACCCCTCGGCGGAAACCTTGCATCAGCGCCTACGCAAGCGCATTCCGACACTCTCCCTGGATACGGTCTACCGCACCCTGGCGACCCTCGCCGAACAGGGGCTGATCAACCGGGTCGAAACCCTGGAAAGCCAGGCGCGCTTCGAGGCGACGAGCCGCCGCCATCACCATTTGATCTGCCGGAAATGCGGGAAGATCGCGGATTTTCAGTGGCCGGACATCGACTCGGCGGCGTTGCCGCAAGAAATTTCAGAGTGGGGACGGATCGATCTGAAAAATGTGGTGATTCACGGCATCTGCCGCAACTGTCTGGAGGGGGAGGAAAAGTAAATTTTTTTCTTCATTATCAGGAATAATTACTAACTTGTAAATATCAGCAAAAGCCTGTCGTCCTCTCGAATCGTTCGAGAATCTCGTCGTTGTGACCTTGGCCCCTGGGCCGCAACCGTCCCTTTCAAGGAGGAAAAATGTCCAAGAAAAAACTCACCACCAATGCCGGTGCCCCCGTCGTCGACAACCAGAACATCATGACCGCTGGACCGCGCGGACCGGCCCTCTTGCAGGACGTCTGGTTCCTGGAAAAACTCGCTCAGTTCGACCGCGAGGTCATTCCCGAGCGGCGCATGCATGCCAAGGGCTCGGGTGCCTTCGGTACCTTCACCGTCACCCACAACATCACCCAATACACCCGGGCGAAGATTTTTTCCGAGATCGGGAAGAAGACCGAGCTCTTCGTGCGCTTCTCCACCGTCGCCGGCGAGCGCGGCGCGGCGGACGCCGAGCGGGACATTCGCGGCTTCGCCATGAAGTTCTACACCGAGGAGGGAAACTGGGATCTGGTCGGCAATAACACCCCGGTCTTCTTCCTCAAGGACCCGAAGAAATTCCCCGACCTCAATCACGTGGTCAAGCGCGACCCGCGCACCAACCTGCGCAGCGCCAAGAACAACTGGGATTTCTGGACCCTGCTCCCCGAGGCCCTGCACCAGGTCACCATCACCATGAGCGACCGTGGCATCCCCCGCTCCTACCGGCACATGAACGGCTACGGCAGCCATACCTACAGCCTGCTCAACGCCAAAAACGAGCGGATCTGGGTGAAGTTCCACTTCAAGACCGAGCAGGGCATCCAGACTCTAACTGACGCCGAGGCCGAGGCGATCATCGGCAAGGATCGGGAAAGCAATCAGCGCGACCTCTACGAGAGCATTGAAAAGGGGGATTTCCCCCGCTGGAAGATGCAGATCCAGGTGATGACCGATGAGCAGGCGAAGAGCTGCCCCTTCAATCCCTTCGATCTTTCCAAGGTCTGGCCCCACGGCGACTATCCGACGATCGACGTCGGTGTGCTCGAACTCAACCGCAACCCCGACAACTACTTTGCCGAAGTCGAGCAGGCCGCCTTCAATCCCGCCAACATCGTCCCCGGCATCGGCTTCTCGCCGGACAAGATGCTGCAGGGGCGGCTCTTTTCCTACGGCGACGCCCAGCGCTACCGCCTCGGCGTCAACCATCACCTGATTCCGGTGAACCAGCCGCGCTGCCCCTTCCACAGCTACCACCGCGACGGCGCCATGCGCGTCGACGGAAACCATGGCAGCACTCTCGGCTACGAGCCGAACGGCTACGGCGAATGGCAGGAGCAGCCGGAATTCGCCGAACCGCCGCTGGAACTCTCCGGCGCCGCCGCTCATTGGAACCACCGAGAAGACAATGACGATTATTACAGCCAGCCCGGGAATCTCTTCCGGCTGATGAGTCCGGCCCAACAGGAAGCCTTGTTTGGCAATACCGCCCGGGCCCTGGGCGATGCCCCGAAAGAGATCAAGATCCGCCACATCGGCAACTGCCTGAAAGCCGATCCGGCCTACGGCAAAGGGGTCGCCGACGCCCTCGGCATATCCTTGAACGAAGTTCCCGGGAACTAAGACTTTCCAGGATTGAACCAAAAAGAAAGGCGCTCCGCTTGGGGCGCCTTTCTTTTTAGTATTTCGCGAAGAAGCGTTCGGGATTTTCGCTTACTTGCCCAGGGGTTTCCCGACATGAGAATGACACTCACCACAGGTCTTGCCGGTCTTTTCCGCCCGGTCAGGGGTCGCCAGGGAGTTCCCCGCCAAGAGACAGATCATGCCCAGTACCGCCGCCATCGCCAAAAACTTTTTCATTTGCCACCTCCCGGTAAAGTATTTAAAGCGTTTATAATAAATAAAGTCAAACAATGTCAAGGGCGGATTACAGCGACGGGTCCAGTTCTTGCAGAGTTCTCTGAATATCGGCGGCGCTGGCGCTCTCGCAGAAGCAGCCGACCCCGGCGTAAAGGTCGAAAGAGACGAGTTGACCGACGAGTTTGTCGACCAGTTCCTCTTGTCGGGAATATTTCTCCGGCTGCGCGGCAACGGCGCGCAGTGCGGGAAGAAGGGTCTCCGGCAGTTCGCCCACGACGGCGGGATCTTCAAGCAATTGCAGCAGTTTCTTCCACGAGCCCATAGGGTACCTCCTGATATGTTGCGATGATGTGCCCGCTCGCGTACGCCAAAATCTCGACAGGAGCATCGAGCCGGGACGGGGTCCTCACGACCAAGAACAAAGACGGACAAAATAGCTGGAGTCCATGAGGGAAGATAGGTTACCTTCAGTATAAACCCTTAGCCTATGAACCCGAAAGGAGATGTTCATGCAGGAAAAACGTAGGTTCGGCCGCATTCCCTTTGGCGCCATCGTCAGCCTTTCAGCCCAGGACCAGACCTACAAAGGGGCTTTGCACGACATTTCCCTGAACGGCGCCAAAATCCTGCTCGACGCCCCCGACAGCCCCGAGCTGAACAGCCACTGCCGACTCAAGTTGCCCCTCTCCGAGGATCTGGTCCTGGAATTCGCGGGTGAAGTCGTGCACGCCTTTGAGAGCGTGGTCGGTCTGCGCTTCACCGAGAGCGATCCGGAAAGTTTCGGCCACCTCATCCGCCTGATGGAACTGAACACCGGCAACGCCGAAAAAGTCCACGACGAGTTGCACCACATCGATTGACGGCGGCGCGCCGCCCGCCAACCATTCACCACCCAAAAGGGGACCGTTACAGGTCCCCTGTCAGTTTCTGCAGCAGGAAAATCTTCGGATTGAGGTCGCGAACGCAGGCAATAAGCGCGGCGAGCGCCGCTTCGTCGAGTCCTTCCTCGCTGTCCCGCCCCTGAAAGTAGGCATGCCCCTTGGGCAGGGTCGAAAAACGCCCGTCCCGCAGCAGGGAAACATCGACCTGATCGTTGACCCGCCCCTGCTCCTCCCAAGCCTCGCGATAATTGAACTGGCGGGCAACCACATGCAGCATCAGCCCGTTGGCGAAAGCGCCTTTGACTTCAAAGGTGAATTCCCGCGGCGCCCCGTAACTCTCGGTACGCCCCCCTCGGGAAGCGACCCGCGCCCCCGCCTCTTCCAGCATCCGCCGCACCGTTTCCTCGGTCATCGGCTTGGGTTGATTCATAATGAAACCTCCATGTGCAAATCATCGAAGCAGATCAAAGCGACCTTGTCAAAGCCAACCCCCTTCAGAGGGTACCCGCCGGCGCAATCCATCCCGCGCTGCGCTCCATTGAAATCGGAACCGTTAACCTTTCAAGCGGATTTCCTTCGTTGTTCTTCTTCCCAGCCAATACATGCAAGTTCGACCGTGCGCGGAATCGGGCGAGCACCGGAACCATAGGCGCTTACCGTGCGGACGGTGACGCCGAGCTCACGACCGGCGGCCGCCAGAGACAGGCCATTTCGGATTCTCCAAGCGGTGAAACGATCCGCCGGAGTTTGCGAATGCTGATCGAGCATATCCGCGAAGAGCGTGTCGGCGCCAATCTGAATGTCAAACCGAGGCCACTCGGCTTCCCACCCGTATTCTCCTAAAACGGCGGCGGAAAAAGCCTCCGGATCGCGAAGCGGGGCAAGACCGGGCAAAGAAAAGACGGAGTCCTTAAGGCTCACAATGCCGCCGGACCCGTCGGCAAAGCACACTTCGAGAGCATAGTCGGACACAGGTGTTACAGCCGTCAATCTCGGACGTGTTATCCGTGTAGCGCGTGCCATTGTTCCATCAACTCCTCTCTGTTGTCCGCAATCCATTTCAGGGCATGACGCAACACCTTTGTCGGCGCGGAACCATCCATGACCGCGAGCGTCATAAGACTTATTACCGCTTCAAAATCAGGCCCCATAAGGTGAACATGGGGAGGATTATGATCTTTCGCCCGCAAGGTGATCCTGAAATTTGAAAAGCGATATTTTGTCGTCATAATCAGAATTATAGAAATTTTTTCTATATGTCAAGAGAGTACCGACAGAAAAGGAGAAACTTGGGCTGCAGCGAAAAAGCGAATTCGAGAATTGAAAAGCCTGCCTCCTTGAACCTTTTTCGCATTGACCAATGTTTTCATCTGGTCTCGCTTGGCCTCTGGCAGGGCTAGACCTGGCCCCGCGTCTCTGCTGCTTTTCGACCGGGAATTTGGTCAATCGGGTCCAGGGGAAACCAGATCCATCACCTTGCGAAAAGGAAACTGCTCCAGAGCACCGAAATCGCTGTGGCGGCCGAGGCGGGCGCGGTTGGCAGCGGGGCTGGTGATGCCGCAGAGAAAGCGGGCAAGTTGGCGGGGATGGGAGAGGGGCGCATGGCCTTCGTCCTGTACCCGGCGGGCGATGGCGGCTTCGGCGGGGCCCGGCTCGAGGGGAGCGGTGCGGGAGAGGCGCGCTCCTTGTCCGCTGCGGCAGCGACTGCAGTCGCCGCAGTCGGCATCGATCGCCTCGCCGAAATAGTTGAGCAGGTGGCTGGTCAGGCAGCGGCGCTGCTCGGCGTAGGCGAGCACCTCGCGCAGTCGGGCGATGTCCTGGATTTCCCGTTTGGCGAAGGTCTCTTGCAGGCCGGCGATGAGGGTTTCAGGATCAGCCTCCTGCCGTTCTCGGCGGTAGCCGTGGCGCAGGCCGGTGACCTGTACCTGGATCTCCCCTTGCTCCTCCAGGTAGTTGATGGCGGCGGTGATCCGCCGGCGCGGCTCGTTCAAGGCCGCCGCGCTCTCGCCGGGCATCAGCTGATACCAGAGCCGCCCCTTTTTTGCAGTGGCGAAGAGGGCCTGCAGGAAGGCGACACGCTGCGGGTCGAAGCCGGCCAGGATCTCTTCTTGCGGCCGGTTGAACCGGATCTTGTAGCCGTCGTAGAAGGGCCCGGTTGAGCGCAGCACCCCTTGCAGTTCCAGGTAGGTGAAGACGGTGGCGATCACCAGCGGGCGGATGTCGAACTCCCCTGAGAGATCGTAAAGGGAGACATCGAAAACCTCGCCCTGGCGCAGCAGCTGTTCCACCAATTGCCGCAGGGCCTCGGGGGTGGGGGTATCGCCGTAGCTGAAATTGGCCAGCACGGTCAAGTCATCGGCGCAGGCCAGAATCTCGCAGCGGGAGTCGCGACCGTCGCGGCCGGCGCGGCCGATCTCCTGCATGTAGTTTTCCAGGGTCTTGGGGAGGTTGTAGTGGTAGACGGCGCGAATATCGGCCTTGTCGATCCCCATGCCGAAGGCGATGGTCGCTACCACCACCTGCAGGGTTCCAGCCATGAAGGCGTCCTGCACCGCCCCGCGCACCTCGTTCTGCATCCCAGCGTGGTAGGCCTTGGCGGCGATCCCCTCCGCCTCCAGAAACTTCGCCACCGCTTCGGCGGTGCGCTGCAAGGTGACGTAGACGATGGTCGCCCCGCCCCCCTGTTCGCGCAGCCGTTGCAGCAGCAGGGCGCGGCGCTGCGGGGCCGGGCAAGGGGTCACGCTGAGATGCAGGTTGGGGCGGTGAAAAGAGGTACGGATTTCGTCGCCGTCGGCGATGGCGAAGGCGCGGCGAATGTCGGCAGCCACCCCAGGGGTGGCGGTGGCGGTCAGAGCCAGCACCCGACCGACGCCGATCTCCTGGGCGAGGCGGGCGATCTTCATATATTCGGGGCGAAAGTTGTGCCCCCATTCGGAAATGCAGTGGGCCTCGTCGATGGCCAGCAGGTCGATGGTGCTGCCGCGCAGGCGGTGCAGAAAGCGCTCGTTGGCCAACCGCTCCGGGGCGATGTAGAGCAGCTTCAGGCTGCCGGCTTCGAGCTGGCGGTAGATCGATTGCACCTCGGCCGCGCTGATACTTGAGTCAAGGCGGGCGGCGGCGATGCCGCGAGCCTGCAGGGCGTCGACCTGATCCTTCATCAAGGCGATCAACGGCGAAATGACTAGGGTCAACCCGTCGAGGAGTAGGGCCGGCAGTTGGTAGCACAGACTCTTGCCGCCGCCGGTGGGAAAGATCGCCAGGGCCGAGCGCCCGGCCAGCAGGCAGTCGATGACCGCCTCCTGCCCGGGGCGAAAGGTGGAAAAACCGAAGTTCTGTTGCAGGCAGTGGTGAAGCGATGGTTCGGCGGGCATGGGAACCTTCCTTAACTCGACAGACGTTTCCAGATCAGTCGCAAGCCCTTCGCTGGGATGGATCAGACCGTTTGCCAATAATCCTGCCAGTTCCGTCTCGCCGCCTTCCGACTGAAAGCTTCGGGCACCCGGCAGAGACAACCCTGGGGTTGAGCAAGGGTCGCTATCAACGGGATCAGTGCCAGGCACTGGCAAGGCCGCTCGGCGACCGAGAAGCCACAACCGTCGGAGCCTTGAAACGCGCAGCCAGTGGCCAACGACCGGGGGGCGGGAACCGGCACCCCCGAGTTCTCCCAGAGCACCAACCCCAATTCAGGCAGACGACCGCGCAGTTGATCCAGCGTCAACCGTTGCGCGGCAAAAAAAAGCGCAAAAAACCGCCCTGGGTCGACCCAGATACCGGGACTGCCCTGGCAGCAACGCCCGGCGCATTCCTGGCAGAGGGGCAGATCCAGGGATATCCTTTCCTCTAACAACAACAGCGGCTGTTTGCTCAAAGATCCCCCACCAGCGGCCCAAGGCCCCGTTTCCTACTCGTCTCGCTCTTGGTCCTGACCGGCTGAATCCTCTTCCTCGATGACCTGCCCGTCCTTTGGTTTCTTGCTGCGATGACCGGGCTTGGCCAGAACTTCAAGATAAAAAGAGGGGAGTTCTTTGGCTTCGGCCTCGGAAATGGACTTGTTGATGGCGGAGATGTGAATCACCTCGGCACTGGCTTCATTGGCGCCAAAGCGGCAATCAAAATCCCAGAAATCGACTCCCGGGGGGAGGGGTTTTCTCCGCTCTCGTTGGATGTATTTTTTGACTTCATGCTTGATGGCTTCGACCAGACGAGGAACCTTGATCTTCGGGTGGCTCATTTGAAAGGTTTTTTTCATAGGGCTTCCTGTAAGTGCGAAGAGCGTGAATAAAAAGAATTCTGGAGCGGGAATCAGACATCGAGCCGCAGCTCGACGCCCCATTCCACCGGTTTTTCACCCTCGCGGGTCAGCACCCAGAGGGTCGGATAGTCCATCTGTTCCGGCGCCGGGCCGATGCCATCGGTGAGGTAAATGACCGCCGCCGGGCGCGGCTGCATGGTGCGGGCGTAGTCGAAGACCGGACGCAGGTCGGTGAAGCCCCCGCCCTCGAAGACTTCCACCACTTCGGGCGCCCCGCGAAAGCTGTCAATGCGCTGGATACGGCTGCCGGCATAGAGGACGGTCAGACGGCTTTCCCGCCCCCGGGCGATCTGGACCAGTTCCCGGGCAAAGGTTTCGCGCATATCCTTCTGATTGGTCGAGTCGCTGACATCGACACCGATGAGCAGATTCAGCCGTTGCCGCTTGCGGATGCCCGGGGTCTCGTGGACGAAACGCCGGTGCTCGCGCTTCCAGGTAGAGCGGCGTCCGACCCGGCCGGCGGCGGCGACGAACTGGCGCAGCACCTCTTTCCAGGGGATTGGCGACGGCGCCAGCAGCCCCTCGACCAGCGGGCGCAGATCGCCCGGCACTTCGCCGCCGCTCTTGCGATAGGCTTCCCGGGTCAGACTGCGGACCATTTCCTCGGCCAGCGCCTCGGGAGTGCTGTCCGCCTCGGCCCAGATCTCGTGATCGTCGATGGTGGACAGCTCCGCCGCAGTTTCAGGCAAAGGCGCGTCCTCCCCCTCGCCGCTCCCCTGGCCGGCGTCGACGGAGGCATCCCCCAGTCCCTGTCCTTCGAGGTTCCCGGGATCGAAGCGCCGGGTGAGCAATCGATAGTATTCCTCCGCCGCCAGGCCTTCTTCGAGCTTGAGCTTCCAGGGAAAAGCGGCCTGGAGGGGCAGATCCTCGATGGTCGGATTGATGGCGAGATCGCAGGCGATGTCCCAGTCGTAAAGGTGGCGCCCCTTGCGCCGCGCCATATGCAGATGGAGGACATGCTTGATCAGGTGTTCGAGCAGCGCCCGCTGTTCCTCCGGGGAGAAATCGGCCAGCCGCGCCGGATTGACGCAGAGCACCGGCGTGCCGTTGGCGATCGTCACCCCCAACGCGGTGCCGTCGGCCGTCTCGCGCCGGCGAAAGCCGATGAGAAAATGGCCGTAAAAAGGATGGCTCTTGAGCAGCCGCACCAGGGCATTTTCCAGGCCCCGCAACCCTTCACTCCTCACTCCTCACTCCTCACTCCTCACTCCTCACTCCTCACTCCTCACTCCTCACTCCTCACTCCTCACTCCTCACGCGCTCAAGAGGCTTCCCGGCTGATTTCGCTGATGGCGTCGAGAATGACCGCATCGTATTTGTCCTGCACCAGCACAGCGGCCACCGGTGGGTTTTTGACCAGGGACTTGACCAGGGCGAAACGCATGTCGCGGGGAAGGATAGCGATATAGGCGACCAGATTCTCCTCCTGACTCGACGAAAGCCCCGGCTCGACTTCGAGACTGGTGATGAGATCGTTCATCGTCACCGCCTGGGCATCGTCCCGCTGTTTCCGAACGCGCGGAGCGACCTCCTGCCAGTGATCCAACACCTCCCGGGCGAGCACCGGGCGGGCCTGCTGATCGGCGCACCAGCGCAGAAACATGATCGCCGCCTCTTTCCCGACGATCCCGGCGTAGACTTCCATCTCCAGTTCGGCGGGGAAACGACAGCTCTGGCGCAGGGTACTTACCATCTCCCAGGCCCGCTCCGTCGGCTCCATCTGCATATCCAACGAGCTGCCCTGTTTGGCCAGCAGTTGGGGATGGCCGGCGAGAAACTGCTGCACGCCGCTGTCCAGCTCCCGGGACTTGGCGTAGCGGGCCCAGCAAGCGTAATCGGTTTCCACGTAGAGCATAACCATGCGGTCGAGCAGAGCGCGGTCGAGGGTCGCCACCTGATAGGTACCGTCGGGGGGATTGATCGACACCACCACCTTGTGCTTGGGATCGAGCTGGTGGGTGTGGAGGGCGCGACACTGCCCTTCCGAGGGGGGCTCGACGAACTGGAAAATCGCCTGCAAGGTATCCTCCTGCTGGGCGCGGTTGAGCTCGTCGCAATGGATGACGGTCTCGGGAGCCTCGGAAGTTGGCCACCAGCTGGGGCGGGACCAGTGCATCACCTCTGCCTGCCGGTAGGGGATGCCGACCAGATCGCCGACCTCCATCTGACCGAGGCGCAGCGAGGTATAGCGGCGGCCGATTTCCCGGCAGACCTGAATGATCCCCGCCGTCTTCCCCACCCCGCGATGGCCGACGACGCAGGGGGTGAGGCTGGTTTTGACGAGGATTTCCTTGAGCACGATTTTCATCTGTTCGACGTTCATGATTCACCTTTGTCCAGGGGATCGGCAATCGGCCGAGCATAGCGCGAAAGGACCGGCCAAGTCCATCCTTGAAGGACTCACGCAAAACGGGGAAGACCGCGCGGCCTTCCCCGTTTGTTCCTGAAGAAGCGCTCCGCTCGCCTAGAGCAGGGCGCGGGCCGCCGCCAACGCCGCAGTGTAGTCGGGCTCGGCGGTCACTTCCTTGACGATTTCCTGATAGGCGATCGTCCCCTTCTGATCAATGACCAGGACCGCCCGGGCGAGCAGCTTGAGTTCGTCGATAAGCAGGCCGTAGTTGAGGCCAAAGGACCGCTCCTGGTAATCGGAGAGGGTCTTCACCTTCTCGATCCCGGCATTGCCGCACCAACGCTTCTGGGCAAAGGGGAGATCGAGGCTGACGGTGTAAACGACGACGTTCTCGGGGAGCTTGGCCGCTTCCTCGTTGAACTTGCGGGTCATGGTATCGCACACCGGGGTATCAAGAGAAGGGACTACGGTAATCACTCGCACCTGCCCCTGGCTGTCGGCCAGGGTCACCGGCTGCAGGCCGTTATCGACGACCTTGAATTCGGGAGCGGCGGCACCGATCTTGAGCTCGGGGCCGAGCAGGGTCATGGGGTTGCCTTTAAAGGTAATTACGCCGGTCTTTTTCTGAGTCATGTCAATTCCTCCTGGGATAATTATGATCTTTTTTGTCTTCTTTTACCGTCCTTTGCCCAATTTGTCAACCGTCAACCCGGAAAATAATTCATTTTTCCCGGCAGACCCCGCAATCCACACAGCCATCAAAGCAGCGCCGGGAGCGCGCATGGGTTAGGGCCGCCTGGTATTCGCGGTAGAGAAAATCCCGACGCACGCCGCTCTCGATGATCTCCCAGGGGAAGACTTCATCAGCGCCGCGCTCGCGACTGACGTAGAAATCGGGATCGAGCCCTTGCTGACGGCAGGCGGCCTTGAGATTCTGCCCCGCGGCAAGCAAAGGAAGCAGACGCCCGACCCGACGGTCGCCGCGCGCAAGGAGCGCCTGCAACGCCGCGCTGCGGGCCGATTCGAAAATGATGTCCGTATTGGCCATGCGCCCCACCGCCGCGCGCAGTCTCTGAAAAATCCCCTTGAGCCGCTTTTCGGGAGCCATCCCCGCCCATTGAAAGGGGGTAAAGGGTTTGGGGATGAAGGGATTGACCGAGATCGTCAGGGTGCCGAGACGCCCCTGCTTTTTTCCTTCCTCAACCCAGATGCCGCGAATCTCCGCGAGCAGATCGAGCATTTCGTCGATATCCCCGTCCGTCTCGCCGGGCAATCCGACCAGGAAATAGAGCTTGAGGTTGAGGATCCCCCCCGCGCCGAGCAGCCGGACGGCAGCGAGAATCTGCTCGCGGGTCAGACCCTTGTTGATGGTATCGCGCATGCGCTGGCTTCCCGCCTCGGGCGCCAGTGCCAGGGTGCGGTGGCCGGAGGTCTTGAGCGCCGCGACCTCCTCGGGCGTCAGGGAATCGATGCGCAGGCTTGCCACCGAGACCTTGCCCCCCCGATCGAGAATCGCCTGATCGAGTTCGGCGATGCGCGAGTAGTCGGAGACCGCCGCACCGACCAGCCCGACCTTCTCCCGTTCACAAAGACCAAGATCGACCTGCGCCAGCAGCACATCGAGAGAACGCTCCCGGGGGGGCAGGTAGATGTAACCGGCGGCGCAGAAGCGGCACCCTCGACCGCAGCCCCGGGAAATCTCGGTCAGGGCCATGTCGGAGAATTCCGTCGCCTCGGTCAGGACGAAGGAGCGGCTGGCACTGCGATCCAGATCCCGCACCCATTGGCGCGCCACCCGCGCAGGGACCACCGGCTGCCGGAGCCAACCCTGGAGCGTGCCGTCTGCGGCCCATTCGCATTCGTACAGGGAAGGGACGTAAATACCGGGAGTGCCGGCCAAACGGTCCAGCAACTCAGGACGCGTCAGCTCGCTCCCGGCTTTGAGCGTCGCGACCAACTCCGGCAGCATTACTTCCCCCTCGCCGACGGCGAAAAAATCCATGATCTCCGCCAGGGGTTCGGGATTGAGAAAGGCGCAGACCCCGCCGGCCAGGAGCAGCGGGTAGGAGTCGCCCCGATCAGCGCGCCACAGGGGGAGCCGGGCCAGTTCAAAAATAATCGGCAGGTTCAGATAGTCGTTTTCGAAGGAGATGGAAAAGGCGATGAGGTCGAAATCGGTGAGAGGATGTCCCGATTCGAGGGAAAAGAGGGGATAGCCGGTCTTGCGATGTTCCGCCAGGGCTTCGGCGTCGGGCAGGAAGAAACGCTCGCAGAGCACATCCTCCCGCTGGTTGAGCAGATGATAGACGGTGAGAAAACCGAGGTTGCTCATCCCCTGATGATAGGTGTTGGGAAAAACCAGGGCGACGGTCAGCCGCCCCCCCCAGGGTTTGACCTGGCTCCCCGATTCCCCGGCCAGCAGCTTCCGGGCCTGGTCGATCAGCTTACGGGACATGGGCTCCACGATCCGGCATTCGGCCGTCTGAAATAGAGACGGGGACCGCGCTCCGCGGCCCCCGTGTCGAGTGAATCATCTGTTGCTTTCATTCCGCCGGCCAGCCGGCATCGTACCAAGCCAGGCACCGAAACAAGCCCTCGGGCCGCGCGGATCAGTCGACCCGGCGGCGGAGGAAGGTCGGGATGTCATATTCCTGCTCTTCGCTCATCGGAGCGCGCATCACGCCTCGGGCCGGCTCGCGGGGAGCCCGGTCGCGCAGGAAGGTCGGAACGTCGTGCTCGTTCTTGCCCGGGGGAACAATCGTACGCCCCATGAAATCGCCCGGCTTGCGCGCCTTGTCGAAGGAGGCGCCGAAACCGGTGGCGATGGCGGTAATCTTCAGCCGGTCGCCGAGATCCTCGTCGATGACCAGACCGACGATGATGTTGGCGTCTTCATGGACCTTTTCATGGATGATGCGGGAGGCTTCTTCGAACTCTTCCATGGTCATGTTGGAAGAGCCGGAAATGTTTACCAGCACCCCTTTGGCGCCAGAGATGTCGATATCTTCGAGAAGCGGGCTGCTGATCGCCTGATGAGCGGCCTCGGAAGCGCGCTTTTCCCCTTCGGCCATGCCGATACCCATCATCGCCATGCCGCGCTCGCTCATGATCGCCTTGACGTCGGCAAAGTCGACGTTGATCAAACCGCTGGTGGTGATCAGGTCGGAGATGCCCTGCACCGCCTGGCGCAGCACATCGTCCGAAGGCTTGAAGGCATCGAGGATGCTCATATTTTTGCCGGCCAAGCCGAGCAGACGGTCATTGGGGATGACGATCAACGAGTCGACCACCTTCTTCAACGCCTCGACGCCATCCTCGGCTTTTTTCAGGCGCTGACGCCCTTCCCGGCTGAACGGCTTGGTCACCACGCCGACAGTCAGGGCGCCCAGTTCCTTCGCCACCTCGGCGATGACCGGCGCGGCGCCGGTGCCGGTGCCGCCACCGAGACCGGCGGCGATGAAGACCATATCGGCCCCCTCCAGAAGCTCGGCCAGCCGCGTCCGATCCTCCAGAGCGGCTTCCCGCCCCATCTCGGGGTTGGCGCCGGCGCCGAGTCCCTTGGTCAGTTTGCCGCCGAGTTGAATCTTTATCGGCGCACGGCTGACACGCAGGGCCTGGGCATCGGTATTAGCACTATAAAATTCGACCCCGTCAATCTTTGAGGTGATCATGGTATTGACGGCGTTGCCGCCACCACCGCCAACGCCAATCACTTTAATCCGCGCGGTCTGATCTATTTTTTCGTCAAATTCGAACATGAAACCCTCCGTTCGCTATGCTCGGGCGCCACTCTTCGCGGCGGCGTCCAATCGGTTGGCATCCTAACATATTCCGAATGTTGATTGCCTTAAAAAAACTCTCCGAACCACTCTTTCATCCGCCGGAAAACCTTGTCGAAAACATTCTCCTGACCGATGCTGAAATTCTTGGTCTGCAGGTTCTTGCTGCCGTATCTCACCAGGCCCACGCCGGTAGCGTAGACCGGAGAATTGACCACGTCGGAGAGCCCGCCAATGTCCCGGGGCAGGCCACGACGTACCGGCAGATTGAAGACCTGCTCGGCCAGTTCGGGCATGCCCGGCAGGATGCAGGTGCCGCCGGTGATAACCACGCCCGAGGCGATGAGATCAGAGAACCCACTCCGCACGATTTCGCGGTTGACCAGGGTAAAGATCTCCTCGACCCGAGGTTCGAGGATCTCCGCCAGCAGCTGTCGGGAGAGGATGCGCGGCTCGCGCCCGCCGACGGAAGGGACTTCGATCGTTTCGTCCTTGCCGACCATGGAGGTCAGGCAACAGCCGTACTGCTGCTTGATCTTCTCGGCCTCACCGACCGGGGTGCGCAAGCCGACGGCGATGTCGTTGGTCAAATGGTTGCCGCCCAGGGAAAGGACGGCGGTATGCTTGATGGCGCCGTCGACGAAGATGGCGATATCGGTGGTGCCGCCGCCGATGTCGATCATCGCCACACCCAGCTCTTTTTCGTCCGCTGACAAGACCGCTTCGGCCGAAGCGAGCTGCTCCAGGACGATGTCGGCCACGTCGCAACCGGCCCGTTGGCAGCTTTTGACGATATTCTGGGCGCTGGCGATGGCGCCGGTGACAATGTGCACCTTGGCTTCCAGCCGGACCCCGCTCATACCGAGCGGTTCCTTGATCCCGTCCTGGTCATCGATGATGAATTCCTGGGGGAGGATGTGAATCACCTCGCGGTCCATGGGGATGGCAATAGCCTTGGCCGCATCGATGACCCGACGCACGTCGTCGCTCGTCACCTCGCGGTTCTTGATGGCGATCACCCCCTGGGAATTGAAGCCTTTGATGTGCCCGCCGGCGATGCCGGCGAAGACCGACTTAATTTCACAGCCGGCCATCAGTTCGGCCTCGCGAATCGACTTCTGGATCGCCTCGACGGTGCTGTCGATGTTGATCACCATCCCTTTGCGCAACCCCTTCGACGGGCTGGTGCCGATACCGACAATATCCAGGCCGTCCTCGGTCAGATTACCGATGATCGCACAGATCTTGGTGGTGCCGATGTCAAGACCGACAATCAAATTGTCTCCTCTTCTGCTGCTCATATCACTCCCTTCCCCCTGGATGCTAACCCTTGCGGGTGATCCCGGTTTCCACTTTGACAACAATCCGGTCGATGACGTTCAGATCGATATATTTGAGAGCCCGCAAGCGCGGCTTGAGTTCCGCGTAAATGCGTTCCAGGTGATCCAGCTTGGCGCCGTAGTTTCCGTCGCCCATGCGTACCGGCACCCCGCCGGCACAGGTATACAAAACGATTTCCCCTGTTTGGTCAAGGTGAATTTCCGAAACATCCTGCAGTCCGAAAATCCGTCTGCCCGTCAGTTCCCCGACCAACCCCACCATCTCCTTCAGACTGCTTTGCGCCTCTTCCGGTTTCTCCAGCAGGTCCTTGCGCTCCAGGCCGGTGATGACGGGGAAGTCGAGGCTGTCGTCGGCTTCGAGAACTTTGAAAATCTCGCCGTCGCCATCGACATAATAGAGATAGTCGAGATTGATGACCGCTTTCGGGCTGCGTTCCTCGACCTTGATGACCACCGTTCGCGGGAAGAGCCGCCGTACTTCGGCGCTCTTGACCCAAGGGTTCTCCTCGATCTTCCGACCGATGCGGGGAAGGTCGAGCTCAAAGATGTTGTGCCCGAGGCGCACATCGGAAAGGGCGGCGATCTCCTCTGCGGTCACCCGGGATTCGTTCTCGACGCGAACCTCGCTCACCTTGAAATAGCGGGAATCGAAGAGCGATTTAGCCATCAGTCCGCCGCCAGCAACAATCAGCACCAGGCTGACCGTCGCTGCCGTGACATAAAAAATCTTGCGAAAGAGACCGGCCCAGTCGCGGGGAGGCCGAGGCGGCCGCTTCGGCTTGAGCCTCCGGTTGCTCTTGACCTTGGCATTCTTCGCTGGCTTGAAATCGCGCATAGGTTCCCGCTCTCCGTCAGGACTTCCCGACCCGCGCTCCGTCAAGGATGCGCTGGACAAGTTCGCCAAAGGAGATGTCGGCGTGCCGTGCCGCTTTCGGCAAGAGGCTGGTTTCGGTCATGCCGGGGATGGTGTTGACTTCCAGGCAGAAAAACTCCCCTTGCTCTTCCCGAACCATGAAGTCGATGCGCGCCGCCCCTTCGCAGCCAATCGCCCGGTAGGCGGCGACCGCCGCCTCTTGCAAGCGGGCTTGCAGAGCGCCGTCGAGGGGAGCGGGGAGCAGGTATTCGGTCTGTCCCACCGTGTATTTGGCGTGATAGTCGTAAAATCCACCTTTGGGCACGACCTGGATAATGGGCAGAGCCTCGCCGGCCAACACCCCCACGGTGACTTCAGCGCCGGCGATGAACTCCTCGATCAGGATCAGTTCGTCGTGCCGGAGGGCGGCGGCGATGCCGGCAGCCAATTCGTCGCGGTCGCGGACGATGCTGATGCCGATGGTCGAGCCTTCGCGGGCGGGCTTCACCACCAGCGGGAAGTTGTGGCAGCCGTTGAGCAGCAGTTCCAGATCCTCACCGCGCCGGTAAGTGCAAAAATCGGGGGTCGGCAACTGGTGATAGCGCAGCAGTTTCTTGGTCGTCACCTTATCCATGGCGACACTCGACGCCAGGACCCCGCTGCCGGTGTAGGGAATGCCGAGCATCTCAAGCAGGCCCTGCACTGTGCCGTCCTCGCCAAAACGCCCGTGCAGGGCGATAAAGGCAACCTCGATGCGCTCCTGCGCCAGGCGCGCGGGCAGATCGCGCCCGGCATCGATGGCCACCGCCAGGTAACCGGACTCCAAAAGGGCGTTCAATACCGCCTTGCCGGTACGCAACGAGACCTCCCGTTCGGCCGAGAGTCCGCCCATGAGTACACCGATGGTCTTTTCCTGAAGTTCCTCGCGGGTCATAATTTTTCCTTATCCATGCCGGTTCACTTTCGGTCGCTCAGCGATCCTCGCCGACAATTTTGACTTCCGTTTCCAACTCGATGCCGCTTTGTCTGCGGACCTGGTCGCGAATCCGTTCGATCAGCCGCAAGATATCCCCGGCGCAAGCGGTTTTTGTGGTGACGATAAAATTGCTGTGCCGCTCGGCGACCTGCGCTCCACCTTCGACGGCGCCGCGCATCCCGGCGGCGTCGATCAGTCGCCAGGCGGAGGCCCCGGGGGGATTCTTGAAGACCGAGCCGGCATTCGCTCCGCCGACCCGTTGGGCCGCCGCCCGCTCGGCCAGGCGCCCGGCAAAGGCCGCGGCGAGCGCTCGGGGATCGCCCGGGTGCAGGCGTAGTCGCGCTTCGCTGATGATCTGCCCCGCGCCCACCGCCGAAGAGCGGTAGCCGAAAGCCAATCGGTCCCGGCTCCAGACTTCCGGCCCTTCCGGCCCGACCAGGGTCGCCCCTTCGACCACGTCAGCCAGCTGCTGACCACCAGCCCCGGCGTTCATGACGACCCCGCCGCCGACCGTGCCGGGAATCCCCGCCAGCCCTTCCAGCCCGGCCATTCCGCGCTCGACAGCGGCGCGGATCAGGGTCATCAGCGGCAAGCCCGCCCCGGCCGTCACCCGGCCGTCATCGCTGATTTCGAGCCGGCGCAGCCGGGTCGGATGGAGAACCGCACCCCGAATGCCGCCGTCTTTCACCAGCAGATTGCTCCCCGCGCCGACCGTCAGCCAGGGGCAGCGGGCAGCGGCTAGAATTCGCAGGGTTTCACCAAGATCCTCGCCGTCGGCCGGTTCGATGAAGAGATCGGCCGGCCCGCCCACCCGCCAGGTGGTATGCCGGCTCATCGGCTCGTCCCGCAGAACCCGCCCGCGCAGCTCGCGCTGAAGTTGCTCGAAGAGCACGTCGATCATTCCACTAGCGATCCTTGAGCAGTCGGATCAGGCTTTCCCCGACCTTCCAGACATCCCCGGCACCGAGGGTGATGACAATATCCCCGGGTTGAACCGCCGCCATCAGATGCGCTGTAAGCAGATCGCGATCGCCGACGTAATGGGCATTTTTATGGCCGTGTCCGGCCACTTTCTGGGCCAGCAGCTCGGCACTCACCCCTTCGATCGGTGCCTCACCCGCCGCATAGATGTCGGTGACAAGAAGGTAATCGCACTGGTAGAAGGCGGTGGCGAAGTCTTCCATCAGAAACTTGGTGCGGCTGTAGCGATGCGGCTGGAAGACCGCCACCACCCGCCGTTGCCAGCCAGCACGGGCGGCCGCCAAGGTCGCCTTGATCTCCGTCGGATGATGACCGTAGTCGTCGACGACCATGACATCCTGATCGTACTTGATCTGGAAGCGCCGCTGCACGCCGCCGAAATCCTTGAAACCTTCGCTGATGACGGCAAAGTCCAGCCCCAGCTCCATGGCCACGGCCACCACCGAGAGGGCGTTGAGAACGTTATGCCGGCCCGGCATGCGGAAGGAGATCCGGCCCAGGGACTCACCCCGTTTAACCACGTCAAAAGCGGTGCCGCCGGCCTCATGGACGATGTTGATCGCCTGATAGTCGGCCTGGTTTTGCAGCCCGTAGGTGGTGAAACGCTTTTTCACCCGGGGGATGATCTCCTGGATGTTGGCATCGTCAAGACAAAGGACCGCCAGTCCGTAAAATGGCACCTTGTTGATGAAATCGACGAAGATGTCCTTGATCTCGTCCAGGCCGCTGTAATAGTCGAGATGATCGGCGTCGATGTTGGTGACGACGGCGATGGTCGGCGACAGGTGCAGAAAGGACCCGTCCGACTCGTCGGCCTCGGCCACCAGGAACTTGCCCTGACCAAGCTTGGCGTTGGAACCGAGGGAATCGAGCTTGCCGCCGATCACCGCGGTCGGGTCGATACCGCCGTGGGAGAGAACCGTCGCCACCATGCTGGTGGTGGTGGTCTTGCCATGGGTGCCGGCCACAGCGATGCCGTACTTCATGCGCATCAGCTCGGCCAGCATCTCGGCCCGGGGGATGACGGGAATCAGCCGGCGCTGGGCTTCGAGGACCTCGGGGTTGTCGGCCTTGACCGCCGTCGAGGTCACCACCACGTCGGCCTCGCCGATATTTTCCGGCAGATGGCCATAGGCGATGCGCCCGCCCAGGGAGGTGAGTCGGCGGGTGATGTCCGACTCGCGCAGGTCCGAACCGGAGACCTGGTAGCCGAGATTGAGCAGGACCTCGGCGATGCCGCTCATGCCGATGCCGCCGATACCGACGAAGTGAATGGTGCGAATTTTTCCGTACATATCAAAACCTGTGATGGGTGATTAGTGATTGGTTAAATCCATCTTCGTCTTTTCCGAACCACTCAGCGTCTGATCGCTCGGCATTCTTCCAGGATGCGTTCGGCGGCGCCTTTTTTGCCCAGGGCCCAGGCCGATCCGGCCATATCGAGCAGCCGCTCGCGGTTTTCCAGCAGATCCCCCACCAGGTGCGCCAGGACTTCCGGGGTCATTTCGCTTTGCGGCAGCATCAGCGCTGCCCCCCGCGCCGCCAGGGCCTGGGCGTTGGCGGTCTGATGGTCGGCGGCGGCATGGGGATAGGGAATCAGGATCGCCGGGCGACCGCAGGCGGTCAGTTCCGCCAGGGTCGTCGCCCCAGCCCGACAAAGGACCAAGTGGCTTTGGGCATAGGCCGCGAGCATATCGTCGATGAAGGGCACCACCCCGGCGGCATCCCATCCCGCTTGCAGGTAGCCCGCGCGCACCGCCTCCAGATCCTCACTGCCGGTCTGATGGAGAATCCGCAGGCGACCGTTGAAGCGTTCCAGATGGGGGAGCATGGCCACCACCGCCTGATTGATCGCCCGCGCCCCGCGACTGCCGCCGAAGACGAGCAGGTGGGGTTCACCGTTGGGCAGCGGCGGGCAGTTATCCATGCCCAGGCGCAAAGGATTGCCGGTCACCACCATGCGTCCGGGTGAAAGGGGACAGTGGGTCTCATCGAAGGAGAGACAGACCCGGTCGACCCAGCGACCAAGAAGACGATTCGTCAGTCCCAGTGCGGCGTTCTGCTCATGGATCAGAGTCGGCAGTCCCAAGAGTTTGGCGGCGAGAAGGACCGGCCCCGAGGCATAGCCACCGACCCCGACGACCACGTCCGGACGGAATTTTTTAAGTATCTGCCGGGATTGCCAGACGCTCGTCAGCAGCCGCGGCCCCATCGCCAGTTGCCGCAGCAGCCCCTTGCCAACGAGGCCGCCGATCTTGATCGTAGCCAAAGGCAGCCCCAGCTCGGGCAGAATCCTCGCTTCGATCCCCTGGGCGGTGCCGACGAAAAGGACCTCGGCGTCGGCCTCGTTCGCCAGCAGCCGTTGTGCCAAGGCCACGGCGGGAAAGAGATGGCCACCGGTGCCGCCACCGGCCAAGAGCAGTTTCATCGGACCTCCCCGGGGGCATGGCTGGAGATGTTGAGGAGAATGCCTACCGCTAAAAGCGTCGTCAGCAGGCTGGTACCGCCGTAGGAGAGAAAGGGGAGCGCCATCCCTTTGGTCGGCACCATCCCCATGACGACGGCGATATTGACAAAGGCTTGCAGACCGAGCAGCAAGGTCATGCCGAAAGCGAGAAACCGGCCGAAATCGTCGGGCGCGAGCAAGGAAGCGCGCATCCCCCGCACAATCAGCACCAGGAACATGGCGGCCACGACGAAGACTCCGGCATAACCGAGTTCCTCGCCGATCACCGCGAAGATGAAATCGGTATGCGCCTCGGGCAGAAAAAAGAGTTTCTGGTGGCTCTGCCCCAGTCCGTTCCCCCCAAATCCGCCGGAACCGAAGGCGATCCAGCTCTGAATGATCTGGAAGCCGGTATCGGAAGGATCTTCCCAAGGGTTGAGAAAGGCCAGAATCCGCCGCCGCCGATAATCAACGTTCATCACCGCGTAGTAGAGCAGGGGCGCGGCGATGATGGCGATGGAAACCAGGTAGGTGAGTCGGGTCCCGGCGACCAGCAGCATGATCATCGCCACCGCCCCCATGGCCAGGGCGCTCCCCAAATCCGGTTGCAGCAGCAGCAGCGCCAGCAGCAGGGCGAGGACGATCATGTAGGGGATAAAGCCCTTGGTCAGGCTCTTGACTTTATCTTTCTTCTTCGACAGGGAATAGGCCATGTAGATGACCAGCCCGAGCTTGGCGACCTCGGCGGGCTGGATGGAGATCGGGCCGAGCCGGATCCAGCGTGAGGCCCCCCCGGCCTGGTTGCCGATGCCGGGAATCAGCACCAGAATCAGCAAAAAGAGGCAGAAGAAGAGGAAGGGCACGGCCAGGTGCCGCCAGTTGCGATAGTCGAAATGCATGGCCACGGTCATGACCACAAAGCCGGCGATGGCATAGATCCCTTGACGCTTGAGAAAGTAGAAACCGTCGGCGTAGCGCTTTTCCGCCATGATCGAGGAGGCCGAGTAGACCATGACCACCCCGAAGCAGGTGAGCACCACCGCCAGCAGCAACAGCGTCGTATCGAAGCCTTTCCGGATCTCCATACGCTTTCCCTAGTCCGCCAGATCGAGGACGGCGCAGGCGAAACGGTCGCCGCGCTCCTCATAGTTTTTGAACATATCGAAACTGGAACATCCCGGTGAGAAAAGAACCGCCCCCCCCGCCGGCGTCAGATCCTGTGCAAGACCGACCGCCTCTTCGAGGGAGGCGGCGCGCAGGGTATGGGTCAGACTGCCGAGGGCCTGGTCGATGCGCGCGCTCGCCTGACCGATGAGAATAAGATGGGCGACCTTCGTGCGAATCAGATCGGCCAGCACCCCGTAATCCCCCCCTTTGTCCTTGCCGCCGGCGATCAAGGTTACCGGCGCGGAAAGACCGGAAAGGCTTTTCAGCACACTGCCGACATTGGTTCCCTTGGAATCGTTGTACCAGGGGACTCCGTTGAGAACTCGCACCTCCACCATACGATGGGGCAGACCGGCAAAGGCCCGCGCGGCGCCCCAGGCAACGGCGGCGGGGCAGCCTTCAAGCAACGGCGGCAGCAGCGCGGCCATGACGTTTTCCACGTTGTGCAGTCCCTTCAGGCGCAGTTCGGAAACGGGGAAGCGGGTTTCCACGCCGGCGCGCCGCCAGACGATGTGGCTGCCGTCAAAACCCATCCCCTCGTCGAGTACCCGCGCCGAGGAAAACCACTCTTTGCGTGGACGGATGTCGCGGACGGCGTCCACCACCAAAGGATCCTCGGCATTGAGAATCGCCACATCGTCAGCGCCCATGTTTTCAAAAATACGCAGCTTGGCCGCCACATAGCTCGCCATGTCGGGATAGCGATCAAGGTGGTCCTCGGTCAAATTGAGGAGCAGGGCGTAGCGAGGACGGAAAGAAGCGATCGCCTCCAACTGGAAGGAGGAAAGTTCCGCCACCCCCCAGTCCCAGTTGCCTTCATCCACCGCTTCGATCAGCGGGGTGCCGAGGTTGCCACCAACAAAAGTGCGCTTGCCCCAAGCCCGGAAGATCTCGCCCATGACCGTGGTCGTGGTCGACTTGCCGTTGGTGCCGGTGATCGCCGCCAGGGGCGCGGTAAATTCGTCAAAGGCGATCTCGATTTCCCCCAGCACCGGCACGCCGGCGACGCGCGCCGCCGCCACCGCCGGGACGCTCAACGGCACACCAGGGCTGACCACCACCAGATCGGCGGCACAAAAAAGGGCTTCGTTATGTCCACCCAGATCGAGAGCGACCGGCAGCCCGGCCAGGAGTTCGAGTCCTTCGATCTCTTCGCCGCGCCGCCGGTCGGAGAGGGTCGTCGCCGCACCCCGCTGGGCAAAATAAGCGCATAGAGCCAGCCCAGTACGGCCGGCGCCCACGACAATTACATTTTTTCCCCGGTAATCGCGGCGCATATTACCTCAGCTTCAGGGTCGAAAGGGCGACCAGGGCGAGAATGATGCTGATAATCCAGAAACGCACGATGATTTTCGGTTCCGGCCAGCCCTTGAGTTCGAAATGGTGATGGATCGGGGCCATACGAAAGATCCGCTTGCCGTAGAGGCGAAAGGAGGTCACCTGAAAAATCACCGACAGTGCCTCGACCACAAAAATACCGCCGACGATCACCAGCACGATCTCCTGCTTGGTGATGACCGCGATGATCCCCAGCGCCCCACCAAGGGAAAGGCTGCCCACATCCCCCATGAAGACTTGGGCCGGATAGGTGTTGAACCAGAGAAAACCGAGCCCCGCTCCGACCATCGCTCCACAGAGCACGGCGAGTTCACCGGCCCCCTGCACGCTGCTGATCTGCAGGTATTCCGCGAGCCGGGCGTTACCGGCCATATAGGCGAAGAGCAGATAGGTGCCCGAGGCGATAATCATCGGGCCAATGGCGAGACCATCGAGTCCATCGGTGAGGTTCACCGCATTTCCCGACCCGACCACGACGAGCAGAGCAAAGGGGATGTAGAAAATGCCAAGTTCGGGACGAACGCCCTTGAAGAAAGGGAAAGCCAGGGTCGTTTGAAAGGGCGGATAATAGTAGAGAGCCAGGGCCGCCAGCAACGAAATAAACATCAACCAGAACATTTTCTTGCGGGCCGAAAGCCCATCGCTGTTCTTGTATTTGACCTTGCGGTAGTCGTCGATAAAGCCGACAACGCCAAAACCGACCGTGACCAGCAGCGTCACCCAGACATAGATGTTGGTCAGATCGGCCCAAAGCAGGGTCGGCAGGACGATGGCCAGCAGAATCAGGGTACCGCCCATGGTCGGCGTCCCCTCTTTTTTGAAATGGGACTCGGGCCCGACCTTACGGATGCTTTGGCCAATCTGCAGGCGTTGCAGCTTGTCGATCAGCCAGGGGCCAAGGATGAAGGCGATCACCAGCGCGGTGATGGTGGCATAGATCGTCCGGAAGGTAATGTAACGGAAGATGTACAGTACCGAAAATTCCGTATGTAGCGGATATAGCAGATGATACAGCATGCGCGGCTCCTAGCCCTGGCCCTCGGCGCCGACCTTGTTGCGAAGGGCGCTACTGATTTTTTCCATTTTCATGCCACGCGAACCTTTGATCAGCACCCGGTCGCCGCTTTGCAAACGTTCACGCAGGACGCCAATGGCCTCCTCGTGGGAAGCAACCACGACGATAAATTCCTCGGTCAGCCCTGACTGGCGAGCGCCGCGCGCCACTTCACCGGCCTGCTCGCCGAGCAGCACCAGCAGGTCGACCCGATGGCCGGCGAGTTCACCCACCTCGCGATGGAGTTCGCCGGTATTCTTGCCCAGTTCGAGCATGTCACCGAGCACCGCCACGCGTCTTCCTTCCCCCCCCAGCTCATCGAGGGTAGCCAGAGCCGCCCGCACCGACAGGGGGTTGGCATTATAGCTATCTTCGAGAATCAGAATGTCGTTCTCGATTTCCACCAGTTCCATCCGCCCCGGCGAAGACCGGAAATCCTCCAGCCCCTGGGCGATCAGCTCCCCGGGCACCTCCAAGGCATTAGCGGCGGCGGCGGCGGCCAGGGCGTTCTGAACGTTGTGCCGTCCGGCCACTTCCATCCGCACCGGGTAGCGCTTCTCCCCCAGGCAGAGTTCAAAGCGGATGCCGTCGCGAGTGGTGGTCACCTGCTCCGCCCGCACTTCCGCACTGGGGTCGAGCCCGAAGAAGACCCGACGCACACCGTTGGCTACCGGAAGTCGGGCAACGCGTTCGTCGTCGGCATTGAGGATGGCGATGCCCCCCGCTTTCATTCCGGCGAACAGCTCGCCCTTGGCCCGGGCAACCCCTTCGATGTTATGCAGGGTTTCCAGATGCGCGGGCCCGACGTTGGTGACGATACCGACGAAAGGCTCGGCGATTTCCGTGAGCCGGGCGATTTCACCGCGCGCGCTCATCCCCATCTCCAGCACCACCCAGCGATGTTCGACGGTGAGGCGCAACAGAGTCAGGGGCAACCCGATCAGATTGTTGAAGTTGCCTTCGGTCTTGAGCCCCGGTCCGGTCAGGCCGAGGATCCGCGCGATCATCTCTTTGGTCGAGGTTTTACCGGTCGAACCGGTGAGTCCGATGACTGGTCCGGAAAATTCCCGACGCCGAGCCGCGGCGAGATCGCCCAAAGACTTGAGGGTATCTTCCACCTTGATCAGGGGGACGGGGAAGGCGCCGACCACTTCCTCGCTGAGACAGGCCGCCGCACCGTTGCGCAGGGCGCGCAGCAGAAAATCATGGCCATCGAAGTTGGGGCCGCGCAGGGGAATAAAGAGTTCCCCGGGCTTGAGGGTGCGGCTGTCGGTGGAAATCCCGGTGATCCTTACATCCGCCCCGGCCGGGGTCAGGCGTCCGCCGGTGATGCTGGCAATGGTCTTGACGTCGAGATTCATGCCGCACCCCTTTCTGCCCGATCCAAAGCGTTCCGCAGTTGTTCGCGATCATCGAAATGGATGCGGCGGGTGCCGAGAACCTGGTAATCCTCATGCCCTTTGCCGGCAACGAGCAACAAATCCCGCTCGCCGAGCAATCCCACCGCGAAAGCGATGGCCGCGGCGCGGTCGGGAATTGTCACAAATCCTCGTCCCGCAAGAGCCCGCGCCTCCTCGTGTGTCCATTCCCGGGAATGGACACGCAGCGCCCCGGCGCGAACGGCGTCGATAATCGCCAGGGGATCTTCGGTCCGGGGGTTGTCCGAGGTAATGATCGCCAGGTCGGAAAGCCGCGCTCCCACTTCCCCCATAATCGGGCGTTTGCGCGGATCGCGGTCGCCGCCGCAACCGAAGACAGTGATGACCCGGGCCGGGCCCAAGCCGTTGAGAGTTTCCAGTACCTTCTCCAGGGCATCACCGGTATGGGCGTAATCGACAAGAATCAGGGCACCGCGGCGATTCTCGATGCGCTCCAAGCGTCCAGGCACCGCCGGAGCTTCGGCCAGGCCGCGAACGATGGCCTCTGCCGGCAGATCCAGGGCGATTCCTCCCGCTACAGCGCAGAGCAGATTCTGCAGATTGAATTCGCCGACCAGATGGGAGCGGACCGACAGTTCACCGATGGGCGTCGCCAGCTTCGCTTCGATGCCGTCGAGGGAGAGACGCGCTTCCAGCGGCCGCACCGCCGCCTCGGGATGGCGGCCGCAGGTGATGACGGAGGGGAAACGCTGGGCCAGTTGTTGTCCGTAGGGATCGTCCAGATTGACCGCGCCCCCTCGGCCGTTGTCGAGCAAATCGCTGAAAAATCGGGATTTGCTCGCGAAGTAGGCTTCCATGGTGCCGTGATAGTCGAGATGTTCCGGAGTGAGGTTGGTGAAGATCCCCACGTCGAAGTGCACCCCCTCCACCCGGTACTGATCGAGGGCGTGGGAGGAAACCTCCATAACCAAGGCATCAGCCCCCGCCGCGCGGAAGCCAGCCAGGATCCGGGCGAGATCGACCGATTCGGGCGTGGTATGTAAAGAGGGCAACTGCTGCTCGCCGAAACGGTAGTTGATCGTTCCCAGCACCGCCGGCTGGCGTCCGGCGGCTTTCAACATGGACTCGAGCAGATAGGTGATGGTCGTTTTGCCGTTCGTTCCGGTCACGCCGACGACGGGAATATCGACGGTCGGTCCGCCGAAAAAGCGCTCGGCGACAAGGGCCATCGCCCGGCGGGCATTGTCGACCCGCACCGCACTCACGCCCGGCGGCAGTTCGCGCATTTGCTCCAGAAAAATCGTCCGCGCACCCCGAGCCAGAGCCGTGTCAATGAACTCATGGCCGTCGACAGTGGCTCCCCGCAGCGCGAAAAAGGCTCCATCCGCCTCGACTTGCCGCGAGTCGTAATAGAGCCCAGTGACTTTCTGGCCAGGATCGCCGGTCAGGTGCGCATCCGGCAGGGCCTCGATCAGCGTTGCGAGCTTCATCATGAAAAGAGTGCTCCTTGATAAGCAATCAAAGGTCTCGACCTCCTCAAGTCGGCGGCGCCAGCCGGACCCATATCTCCTTGGAATAACGGATTGCTCCTCCTGGCGGGGGAGACTGCTCGATGACCCGCCCGGATCCGCGCAACTTGATATTCAATCCTTTATCCGCCATGGTCTGCAGAACCTGTCGATAACTCATGCCAGCAAAATCAGGCATCTGCAACTCGCCCTCAACAAGGTTTTCAAGCATTGCCTGTACCGGCTGGGCGAGAGCCTCCTCGGCGGGAGGAAGCGGCAGAGGCATGGCAGGAGAGGCCTCGGTCGGCGAAATTTTCAATTGCCGCAAGGTTTTAGTAGCGATTTCGGAAAAGACCGGTGCGGCCACCAGTCCGCCGTAGACCTGCTTCGAAGGCTCGTCGATTTCCACCACCACCACCAGTTGCGGTTTCTCGGCCGGAACCATGCCGATGAAGGAGGCCACCCGTTTATCCACCGAATAGCCGCCGGTCACCGGATCGACCTTCTGTGCCGTCCCGGTCTTGCCCGCCACCCGAAACCCCGGGACCGACGCCAGAGTGCCGGTTCCCCCCTGGCCGACGACCAGCGCCATCATTTCCCGCACCTGGCGAGCGACCTCGGCGGAGACTACCTGCCGTACCATTTCCGGCTTCCGTTCTTCGATGACATCCCCGCGATCGTTGACGATCCGTTCCACGATCGGCATATCGATCAGCTTTCCGTCGTTCGCGATGGCAGCGGTTGCCCGGGCCAACTGCAGAGGGGTGGCGGTCATCCCCTGGCCGAAAGCGATGGCCGCGAGGTCGACCTCAAACCAGGCATGGGGTGGCCGTAGCAGGCCCGAGGCTTCCCCCGGCAGATCGATTCCAGTCGAGCGGCCGAAACCGAAATCAGTCAGATAGCGGAAAAGTCGCTCACGCTCCAGAGCCTTGCCGATTTTTGCCGAACCGATATTGGAACTGACCTTGATTACCTCCGAAGCGGTGATCCGACCGTAGGGATGATGGTCGTGAATCGTCTTACCCCCCACCCGGTAGGAGCCCTGTTCGCAATCAATGATCTTGTTGGGGGTCACCAACTTCTCGTTGAGCGCCGCCGCCATGAGAAAGACCTTGAGGGTCGAGCCCGGCTCGTAGGTATCGCAGACCGCCCGGTTGCGCCAGTGGCTGGGGCGGTACTTTTTGATGGCATTGGGGTTGTACAGGGGATAGTTGGCCATGGCGAGGATCCTGCCCGTTCGCGGATCCACGACCACCGCGCTCCCCCCCTTGGCCCCGGCTTTGGCCACGCCCTCGGCCAGCTCTTTCTCGGCGATGTACTGCACATGCTTGTCCAGGGTCAGATAGAGATTCGCTCCGCGCTGGGATCCTTCCACCACCAGACTTCCGCTGCCGAGGCCACGCCCAAGGGCGTCGCGCTCGACCACCAGATAGCCTCCTTCGCCCTGCACGACACCATCGTATTTCAGTTCCAGCCCTTCCAGCCCCTTGGGGTCGATGCCGGTAAAGCCCAGCACATGCGCGCCAAGTTCGGAGTTAGGGTAAAACCGCCGGTGTTCCTTGGTGAAGCCGACCCCAGACAACTTGGCGGCCCGGATTTTCTCCCCTTCGGCCTGGGAAATTTGCCGTTTCACCCAGAGAAAACTCTTCTTCGAGCGGACTTTCTCGCGCAGACTCGATTTGGGCAGAGACAGGGTTTTGGTTAGCACCTCAACCACCTTTTCCGGCTCGGCAATTTTTGTCGGTTCCAGATAGATGGAATCAACCTCGATGCTCAGAGCCAGTTCTTCCCCCCCCTGATCGTAGATCGTTCCCCGCTTGGGGGTCAGGGGCACGGATTTCTGATGCTGACGGTCAGCCCGCTTGCGCCATTCCTCCTGCCCCAGAACCTGGAGTTGAAAGGCCCGGACCACGATAAAGCTGAAAGCGATCAGGAAACAGAAGCCGACCAGGCGGATACGGATGCGAACCCACTTCTCCAGTTTGTCCATCAGTCGACAAGGATGACCTGTTCAAGGCTCGGCATCCGCAGCCCGAGTTCGTTAATGGCGACTCTCTCGATCCGCACCGGACTCCGCAGGTGGGCCGATTCGAGACGCAAGCGTTTATGCTCCTGCTCGACCTCACGCAACTCGACACCGAGACGGGAGATATCATATTCGAGATTGACGACGGTGATGCGCGACCAGACGAAGAAGAGAGAGACCGCGAGCAGCAGCGCCAGATAGATAAAAAGCGGCAGCAATGCGGGTCGCGCCAGGTGAAATCCATTGATTTTGGGAAGCGACCTTACCGTGGCTTCGGACACAACAACCTCCTTGAGCAACACTTCAATCCATGGGCAGGCGTCGTACCGCCCGCAATACCGCACTGCGCGCCCGCGGGTTTTCCTCCACCTCCTCCGCCGAGGCCCGCACCGCCTTGCGGGTCAGCACTTCAATCCGGGGGTGCACATCGCAGGAACAGACCGGCAGGGCCGGAGGACAGATACAGGTTCGGGCTTCGCCCTGGAAAAGACGTTTGACGATCCGGTCTTCCAAGGAGTGGAAGCTGATTACCACCAACCGCCCCCCCGGCTTGAGCAGGCCGATGCCGGCAGCGACGCCATGGGCCACATGCTCCAGTTCCTGATTGACATGGATGCGCAGCGCCTGAAAAACCCGGGTCGCCGGGTGGATGCGCCCCGGCACATGGCCGCCGGGAACCGTATCCCTGATCAGTTCGGCCAACTCCAGCGTGGTGCGCAGCGGTCGTTCCTGACGAACCCGAACGATGCGGCGGGCAATGCGCCCGGCCCAACGTTCCTCGCCGAACTCCCGGAAGATCCGTGCCAGCTCGTCGTCGTCCGCCCGCTCCAGAACATCGGCGGCGGAAGGACCGCAAGTCGGGTCCATGCGCATATCCAGGGGCGCGTCGCCGCGAAAGGAGAAGCCGCGCTCGAGGCTATCCAGCTGATGGGAAGAGACGCCGAGATCGAGGAGCATGCCGTCCAGACCGGCGATCCCCAATTCGGCCAGGACCTCAGACGCCTCGGAAAAGTTGGCGTGGTGCAACAGGGCGCGTTCCCCGAAGGGGGCGAGGACCGCTCCAGCCTTGCGCAGGGCGGCGGGATCGCGATCCAGACCGATCAGACGACCATCGGGGGACGAAGCTTCAAGGATCAGACGGGCATGACCGCCCCCACCCAGGGTTCCGTCGAGGTAAATGCCGCCCGGTCGCGGCGCCAGCCAGTGAAGGACTTCGGCGGCCAGCACCGAGCGGTGCTCGAAAAGAACCTCCCCCACGAGCTACAGCCCCACACCGGAAACGAAGTCGGGGCTATCCTGCAGCAACGCCTCGGAATGACGGGTCACTTCGGCGTACTTGATCTGGCTGTAGAGATCGATCTTGTCGAACATCCCCACCACCACAATTTCTTTTTCCAGACCGGCGTGGGAACGCAGCGCGGGGGGGATCAACACCCGCCCCTGTTTATCGAAGGCGCACTCCGTCGCCGGTGCGACGATCAGGCGGATGACCGCATTCTTCTCGGGGCCGGGCGGACTCTGCTGAACCCGTTCGACGATCTTGCCCCAACTGGAAAGGGGATAGGCCGACAGCCCGCCTTCGACATTCTTGGTCACCACCAACACCTCATCCCCATAGGCATCAGCCAGCACTTCCCGAAATTTGGCGGGAATACTGGCGCGCCCCTTGGGGTCGATAGAGTTGTTGAATTCACCTTGGAAGATCATCGGCGGCCCCTTTTGGCCTAACATGTCACTATTCCCCACTTTTTGGGAACTATAACGGCGGCCCTGGGGCATGTCAAGGGATTTTTACAGTTTTCCAATAGTTTAGGCGTCCCGGGAAAACAAAAAAAGACCCGCGCTGCGGGCCTTAAGGGAGAGATTAAAAAGAGTTTTGTCGAATAGGGAAAGGCTCGCCCGTCTCGGGCTCAGTCGGGGGAGACCAGAGGGGGAAGGCGCATTTCGATTTCTTCAACCCGCCGGTCGACGACCTTGCGCACCGTCAGCTCCGCGCCATTCGCCTGACAGCGATCCCCCTCTTGGGGAATGGTGCCGAGTTGACGCAGCATGAATCCGGCCAGGGTATTGACATGTTCCTCGGAAAAGTCGAGACCGAAGCGACGATTGATCGCCCGCAACGACGTGCTGCCGTCGATCAGGTAGCGGCCTGGCTCCAATTCTCGCAGCAGGACGTCGTCATCATCGTACTCGTCCTGAATTTCACCGACGATCTCCTCGACGATATCCTCCAAGGTGACGATCCCTTCGACTCCGCCATACTCATCGACGACCACCGCCAAATGGGCATGTCGACGGCGGAAAGACTGGAGCAGGGTTTCGATCCGTTTCGAGTCGGGCACGAAATACGGGGGGCGCATGATTCGTTCGAGGGCGAAATCCCCCGCATGCTGCATGACCAGCAGAACATCCTTGGAATGAATGATGCCGACGACACTGTCCATCCCCCCCTGATAGACGGGGAAGCGCGAGTGCCGCGACTCCCGGATGAGGGTCATCGCCTGCTCCAGGGACGAGCCGATATCGATGCCGACCACCTCAGTGCGGGGAATCATGACGTCCCGCACCCGCGTCTGGGAGAGCTCGAAAACTCCGTGCAGCATCCGCCGCTGGGCGCTGGCGACCACTCCGGTCTGTTCACCAACATTGATCAGAGAACGAATTTCATCTTCGGAAATGATCGGCCGGGTCGCCGCCTCCCCGGGAAAGAGGCGGGAGAGGAGGCGGGTCAGGACGGTAATCACCCAGATCACCGGCGTCAACAGCCAGATAACGAACAGGATCGGGCGCAACACCAAGAAGGAAACCCGTTCCGGATTCTGGGCGGCGTAGGATTTGGGGCTGATTTCGGAAAAAAGGAGCAGAAAGGGGGTGATGAAGAGAATCGTGTAAAGTTCGCCGCGCTCGCCGTAATAGTGCACGAAGAGTCCGGTAGCTAAGACCGAGAGGGCGATATTGACGAGATTGTTACCGATGAGAATGGCGCTCAGCAACCGATCGGGTTGTTCGAGCAGGACTTCGAGATGGCGGGCGCCGCGCCGCTTTTTTTCCACCAGGTATTTGATCCGCAGACGGTCAAGGGACATCAGGGCGGTCTCCGAGCCGGAAAAAAAACCCGACAGCAGAAACAGCACCCCCAGCAAACACAACCTTAACGAGTTTTCTTCCACCCTTGGAATTCCTCCTTGTCGATTGCCGGAGAGTTTACCCGATACATGAAGACAATTCAATGGATTCCCACCCTCCCGCCGCTTGCCGCTGGCGATCGGGCATGCTATAAAACCCTGGCCAAATCCCGCCCCTCGCCGAGGAGACCCCTGTGCCCGAACCGACCCCCGCCGCCAGAAACCGTCACGCCGAACTGCGCGAAGCCCTGCGCCGTCACAATCACAACTATTACGTGCTCGACGCACCGGAGATCTCCGACGCCGAATACGACGAACTCTTTCGCGAACTGCTCGCTCTCGAAACGCGCTATCCGCAACTGGCCGAGACCGACTCCCCCTCTCGGCAGGTCGGCGCCCCGCCTTCGGAAAAATTTGCACCGGTTCTCCACGCCCTGCCTATGCTCTCCCTACGCAACGTCAAGAGCGAAGAGGAATTCATGGAGTTCGACGCCAGCCTGCGCAAGACCTTCCTCGCCCAAGGAAGTGACATCGACTACCTGTGCGAAATGAAACTCGACGGGGTAGCGGTGGAGCTGACCTACGAACAGGGGGAGCTGGTCCTGGCGAGCACCCGGGGGGATGGACAGACCGGCGAGGACATCACCGAGAATCTGCGCACCCTGGCGAGCGTCCCCCGGCGACTGAATCCGCCCTTCCCGGCACTGCTCGATGTGCGCGGCGAGGTTTATATCGAACTGGCCGACTTTCAGCACCTCAATCGCGAACAGGAAGAAGCGGGGGAGCGCTCCTTTGCCAACCCCCGCAACGCCGCCGCCGGCAGCCTGCGTCAACTGAACTCGGCGATCACCGCGCGCCGCCCGTTGCGCATCTTCTGTTATGGCTTCGGCCGCTGGGAGGGGCCCCTGCCTGCCACCCAGGGCGAGGCCCTGGCGGAGCTGCGGCGCCTGGGCCTGCGTGTCAACCTCGAAGGAACGAGCCGCGCCCGGGGCGCGCAAGAGGTCGTCGCCCGCTTCCGGCAGCTGCTCGCCGGCCGCGAGGAGCTCCCCTTTGAAATCGACGGCATGGTGGTCAAGGTCGACGAACTGGAGTTGCAGCGGGAACTGGGGGAGCTCAGTCGCTCGCCGCGCTGGGCGGTGGCCTACAAGTTCCCCCCCCGCCAGGCCGAAACGGTTCTGGAAAAGGTCGTCCTGCAGGTGGGCCGCACCGGTGCCATCACTCCCGTGGCGCAGCTGCGGCCCGTCAACGTCAGCGGCGTTAACGTGAGCCGCGCCAGCCTGCACAACTGGGATGAAATCGCCCGCCTCGACATCCGCGTCGGCGATCATGTGCTGGTGGAGCGGGCCGGGGATGTGATCCCCGACGTGGTCAAAGTCCTCACGGAAAAGCGCACCGGTGCGGAAATCCCGATCCCTTTGCCGGAGAGCTGTCCCGAGTGCGACGGGCCGGTGACCCGTAAGCCCGGCGAAGTCGTCCCCCGTTGCGTCAACCCTCACTGCCCGGCCCAGGCGCTGGAGCGTCTCAAGCACTTCGTCTCCCGCGACGCCATGGATATCGATGGGCTGGGGGAAAAACAGCTGCTGCAACTCATCGACCTGGGCAAGCTTCAGACCGTTGCCGATCTCTACCGCCTGACCCGGGACGATCTCTTCCGGATGGAGCGCATGGGCGAGGTCCTGGCAGACAAACTCCTGCAGGCCATCGCCGCCAGCAAAACCCGTCCCCTCTCCCGCCTCCTCTTCGGCCTTGGCATCCGTCACGTCGGCAGCCACACCGCCCGCCTGCTGGCCAAGCGCTTTTCCGGGCTCGACACCCTGGCCGCCGCCGAACCTGGGCAACTGACGGAAATCCATGAAATCGGCGACAAGGTCGCTGAATCGTTACGGGACTATTTCGCCAATCCGGCCAATCTGCTGCTCTTGCGTGAACTGGAGGAACTCGGCCTGCGCCCGACGGATGAAGCGGTGGTGCAAAGCGACGGCCCCCTGCGCGGCAAGACCCTGGTCATCACCGGCAACCTTGCCAGCCTGAGCCGCAAGGAGGCGGAGGCGCTGGTGGAGCGCCTGGGGGGACGCGCGAGCGGCTCGGTGAGCAAAAAGACGGACTTCGTCATCGCCGGCCCTGGCGCTGGCGGCAAGTTGGAAAAAGCCCGACAGTTGGGGCTTCGCATTATCGACGAGGAAGAATTCCTGCGCATGACGGAAACGGGAGAGTAGAGATGAGAAAGGTTCGTGCCAAGGTGCGTTTCAAAGGGCGGGTACAGGGGGTGGGCTTTCGCCATTTCACAACCTTGCAAGCCAGGAGCAACGAACTGACCGGTTGGGTGCGCAATCTCGGAAATGGGGATGTGGAGGCCGTCTTCGAGGGGCGAGAATCAGCGATCCGCCGCACCTTGGAGGAATGTCGACAGGGGGCACCCAGCGGCGAGGTGGCGGAACTGCTCATCGATTGGGAAGAATTTCAGAACGAATTCGTGTCCTTCGAAATTCGCTATTAAGAGCTATCCCGACTGCGTAGCAACCCGTCCAGAACCTCGATAATCTGCTGGCTCTTGAACGGCTTATGGATAAATCCCGCGCCGCCGACGGCCTTGGAGCGATCAACGGCGGGCGCCTCTCCCCGGGCGGAAATAAAGACGACGGGAATATCCCGGGTCCGCTCATCGGCCTTGAGCGCCTCGCAGACATGAAAGCCGTCCATTTCCGGCATCATGATATCGAGCAGAATCAGCGCCGGCGCTTCCCGGCAGGCCAGTTCCAGCCCCTCCTTGCCGGTCTCCGCATAAAGAACCCCGTAACCGTGCAAACGCAGGACGTTCTCCAGCAACATCCCCACCGGCCGATGGTCGTCAATGATCAGAATCGTCGGATTGTCCATCCCCTTCATCCCCTTCCAACTCCAGACTGCGGCGGTAGACCTCGCTCCCCGGCAAACCAAAGCGCTTCGCCAGGGACTTGACCATCTCCTTGCGGGAACACTCAGGGGCGGCATGCCAGCGCGCCAACGCCTCTTCCAGGCTCTCCCGTTCGGGCTCTGCCTCCGCTGGGGCGACCAGCAGGACAATCTCTCCCCGCACCCGCCCGGCGCCGAAATGCGCCAGCGCCTCTTCAACGGTACCACGAAAGAGCTCTTCGTGCAGCTTGGTCAGCTCCCGGGCGACCGCCACCCGGCGCTCGCCGCCCAGTTCCTCGCGCAGATCGGCTAGGGCGGCCAACAGGCGATGGGGCGCCTCGTAATAGACCAGGGTGCGTTCCGTCTCCCCGCGCGCGGCGGCGAGGAGCGCCCGCCGGTGGGAGCTTTTGGCGGGCAGAAAGCCCTCGAAGGCGAAACGCGCCGTCGGCAACCCGGAAAGGGCGAGGGCGGTGATTACCGCCGACGGGCCAGGGACGACGGTCACCGGCAAGCCCTCATCCCGGCAACGGCAGACCAGCAGATAACCGGGGTCGGAGATGGCCGGAGTGCCGGCATCGGAAATCAGCGCCACTGATCGCCCCTGGGCCAGAAGTTCAACGATCCGCTCCCCCTTGCGCGCCTCGTTGTGCTCGAAGCAGGAGGTCAGCGGTGTCGTGATGCCGTAGTGATTGAAGAGCTTGCGGCTGTGCCGGGTATCCTCGGCGGCGACCAGATCGACCTCCTTGAGAATCCGGAGGGCACGCAGGCTGATATCCTCAAGATTGCCGATGGGGGTGGCTACCAGATAGAGGGTGCCGCAAGCCATCGTTCAGGTCTCCCCATCCAGGCCGTCCAACTCCCGCAGCCAGAGTTCGACAGAGGCGTCGCTCGGCATACGCCAATCCCCCCGGGGAGAAAGGGCGACACTGCCGATCTTCGGCCCATCGGGGAGACAGGAGCGCTTAAACTGCTGGGAAAAGAAGCGCCGGTAAAAGACCCGCAACCAGCGCAGGATGGTCGCAGGCGAGAACTCTTCGGCAAAGGCCTGGCAGGCCAGGAAGTAGATCTTGGCGGGAGGATCGTGCCGGCGGACCAGATGGTAGAGAAAGAAGTCGTGCAGAACGTAGGGGCCGACCTGGTCCTCGGTCTTCTGAGCGATCTCCCCCTCGGCGGTGGGCGGCAACAGCTCGGGCGAAACCGGGGTGGCGCAAATGTCTTTGAGGATGGCCGCGGCCTCGTCGCCGAATTCGCACTCGGCGCACCAGGCGACAAGATAGCGCACCAGGGTCTTCGGCACGCCGGCGTTGACCCCGTACATCGACATGTGATCGGCATTGTAGGTGCACCAGCCGAGGGCCAGTTCGGACAGGTCGCCGGTGCCGAGCACCAGCCCACCGACCTGATTGGCCACATCCATGAGGATCTGGGTGCGTTCCCGCGCCTGGGCATTTTCATAGGTGATGTCGTGCAGCGTCTCGGGGTGACCGATGTCGGCGAAATGGCCGCGCACCGCGCCATCGATGGGGATCACCCGCAGCCCGACCCCGAGAAGTTCAGCCAGACGTTCGGCATTCCCTCGAGTGCGGGCGGTGGTGCCGAAACCGGGCATGGTCAGGGTGACGATACCTTCACGGTCGAGCCCGAGACGATCGAAGGCCTTGACCGCCACGAGCAGCGCCAGGGTCGAATCGAGGCCGCCGGAGATGCCGAGGACCACCCGCGCAACCCCGGTATGGCGCAGGCGTTTGGCCAGGGCCGTGGTCTGCAGGGCGAAAATCTCCCGGCAGCGGGCGGCGCGCTCGGCATCGTCGGCAGGGACAAAAGGGGTTGCGTCGAGAGGGCGACAGAGGGTGCCGGCCGCAAGCTCGGCTAGGTGAAAAGGGATTTCTCGGTAGCGGGGGCCGATCGCGCCCATGGCTAAACTGCTGGAGCGAGCCCGTTCGGTGCGCAGGCGCGCCAGATCCACATCGGCCAGAACCAGTTGTGAATCGAAACGAAAACGCTCGGTTTCCGCCAGCAACAGCCCATTTTCGGCGATGAGCGAATGCCCAGAAAAGACCAGATCGGTACTCGACTCGCCAGGCCCCGCCGAAGCATAGGCGTAAGCAGCTATACAGCGCGCCGACTGACTGCGCACCAGCTCCCGGCGATAGCCTTCTTTGCCGAGGGTTTCCGGACTGGCCGAGGGGTTGAGCAGCACCGTCGCCCCTTGAACCGCCATGGCTCCGCTCGGCGGGTCGGCGACCCACAGGTCCTCGCACAACTCGATACCGATCAGGCATTCGGGACGATTGACGGCGCGGAAAAGCAGATCGGCGCCAAAGGGGACCGCCTCACCGTTCCAGTCGAGATGATCACAACGGCTCTCACGGGCCGAAGCGAACCAGCGCTGTTCGTAGAATTCGTGGCTGTTGGGCAGGTGGATTTTGGGGACGATGCCGAGGATGCGCCCCTGACCGAGAATGACCGCGCAGTTGTAAAGCCGGTCATCCTGACGGATCGGCGCGCCCACCACCAGGGTCAGGCCGCGGCCCCGGGTGTCGGCCGCCAGTTCAGCAACGGCGCGCCGGGTCTGTTCGATGAGCAGGGGCTGGAAGAAAAGATCACCACAGCTGTAGCCGGTGAGCGCCAGTTCCGGGCAGAGCAGCAGGGAACAGTCGGCCGCCTCAGCCTGATCGACAACCCGGCGTAACTGGGCCAGATTGAAGGCGACATCGGCCACCCGCAATTCCGGGACGGCGACCCCGAGACGGCAATAGCCCCATTCGGACAAGGATTTCATCATCGCTGCACCTCTTTCGTCACCGCTGCCCAGGCAAACGCCGGGGGTCGGCGTTTTGTCAGCGCAGCTTAACAAAGAATCGCCACTCACCGCAAGGGACGCGACGTCGGTCAGTCCAGCCCGAAGGCATTGACGATATGCTCAATGACCGGCTCGCCAGGACCGGCCAGGATCGCCACCACATCGAAACGGACGGTCGTGCGCGGCGCGGCCCCGGACAAATGCCACTGAGCGGCACGCAGGATTTGCCGCTGCTTGGTCGGCCCCACCGCCTCCTGGGGACTGCCGAAAGCCAGGCTCCGGCGGGTTTTGACCTCAACGAAGACCAGGGTCTTCCCTTCCCGGGCGAGAATATCGATCTCCCCCACCGGGGTGCGCAGGTTCCGATGCAACACCCGCAATCCGCGCCGCTCCAGATAACGGGCGGCCACTTCTTCCCCCCAGCGGCCCAGGCTTTGTCGCGCCTCGGTCATGGCCGCTCCAGATGTTCACGGACCCCGGCGAAACTTTTGCGATGCAGCGGGGTCGGCCCGAGGTCAGCGATGGCAGCTAAGTGGGCGGCACTGCCGTAACCCTTGTGCCGAGCCAGGCCGTAACCGGGATAGCGCTCGTCATAGGCGATGAGGATGCGGTCGCGCACCACCTTGGCGATGATCGACGCGGCGGCGATGGCGGCGCAGCGGCTGTCCCCCTGCTTGAGGGTCTGTTGCGGCACGGGCAGGGGAACAGGGGTGATGCCGTCCACCAGCAGGTAGTCGGCCGGGACTTTGAGCCGCCGTACCGCCAAAGACATGGCCTGCAGAGTGGCTTGGAGAATGTTGATCCGGTCGATTTCCTCGGCCGAGACGATGCCGACGCCGATGGCGCGGGCTTGGGTACGGATCAGAGGAAAAAGATGCTCGCGACGGGCAGCCGAAAGTTTTTTGGAATCGTTCAACCCCGTCAACTCGTAGGCCTTGGGAAGGATCACCGCCGCCGCCACCACCGGGCCGGCCAACGGCCCGCGACCGGCCTCGTCGATCCCGGCGATAGCGCCGTAACCGAGGGCACGGGCCCGTTCCTCAAAGAACCCCGAAGAAAGTTCGGCGCTAGGGAAAAGCTCCAGGCTCATCAGGCCCCCAAGAAAAATTCCGGCTGGATTTCACGGCGCCCTTGGTATACAATTGCGCTGGTGTTTAACATATCTTTAATGAGAGGAGAGAGTTCATGGGTATTTTCTTCGCACTGGTGGCCGTCGTTGCCTATCTGGGATTTTTCGTTGACTGGAAGGAATTCATGGGTGTTTTCCGGCTGGGAGGTTGGGCAACGGTCGGTGTCTATATCGTCCTCGCCATCCTGATCGTAGGCATCCTGTCCACCCCGGAAACCGCCGCCGTCGCCCCGGCTGTTCATCACTAAGCCATAGCGCCGCGACAATTCCCTCGCTCACAACGAAAAAGCCCCGGTTTATCGCCGGGGCTTTTTCGTTGTCTGGCGAAACGCTTAGGCGAGACGCTTTTCCTTGATGCGAGCGGCCTTGCCGTGCAGGTTGCGCAGGTAGTAGAGCTTGGCCCGGCGCACCCGGCCGACCATAATGTTTTCAATCTTTTCCACCGCCGGGGAGTGCAGGGAGAAAATCCGCTCCACGCCGACACCGTTGGAAATCTTGCGTACGGTGAAGGTCGAACCGGCGCCGCGGTTGACTCGTTTGATACAGACACCCTGGTAAACCTGGATGCGCTGTTTATCCCCTTCAACGATCTTGACGTGAACCCGCAGGGTATCCCCGGCCTTGAACTGGGGAATATTCTTGCGGATCTGTTCCATCTCCAGACGATCAATGATATTCATGAATTCCTCCTCTATAGAGATCCTTTTCCAGGATTCGTTAGTCGTTTTTCGTGTGAGCGGACAGGGTTGATATACGTTATTTTTTAGTCTCGTTCTCAGGATAGGTGCAACCGGTCAAGAATGATCGCCGCCGCCGCCCGCACCGAGAGATGATTGTAATCGGCGACGCCGCGCACCGGCTCCAGCACCGTCCAGCCCCGCTCGAAGATCTCGGGGGCAAGCCCCCAACCGGTACCAAAAATCAGTAGCAGCGGATGTTCGGCGCGCAATTGTCGGCAAGCTGCAAAGCTGATCCCGTCAGGGCGCGCGGCACCGGTCAGGATCGGACGCACCGGCCGACCGAGTTCTTCTTCCCAGGCAGTGACGGCCGCCTCCAGACTGGAAACAGTTTCAATCAGCCGCAGCGCTTCGGCCCGGTCGGCATGATAGGCGGCGCCGTGTCCTTGACACCAGTGGCGCGCTATCCGCTCGACCAAGGCCACCTGCTCCCGCGCCGGGGTCACCACATAAAAGCGCCGCGCGCCGTAGGTCCGGGCGCTGCGGGCAATATCGTGAAGATCGAGGTTGGTCACGGCGGAAACGACCCGATCCCCCCGCCGATCAAGCACCGGCGCATGGACCAGGGCGACCGCCAGCGGCTGCCCGCTCACGGCGTGCGCTCTCCGGACTCATCCCGCAGGCACGCGAGAAAAGCCTGATCCGCCTTGCTCAGAAAGGCTTTGCCCAGCAGTTCCGGGCGCCGCTCTAGTGTCCGGCGCAACTGCTGCTGGCGACGCCAGCGGGCAATCTCGCTATGGTTCCCGGACAACAAGACATCGGGAACCCGCTCCCCTTCGAACTCCACCGGTCGGGTATAGTGGGGATATTCGAGCAGGCCGTCAGAAAAGGAGTCGCTTTCGGCACTACCGCTGTTTCCCAGCACCCCCGGCAGAAGCCGGGCAATGGCGTCGATCATGACCATCGCCGCCAGCTCCCCCCCGGTGAGAACGAAATCCCCCAGGGAGTATTCGGCATCGACCCGGGAACGGATGCGCTCGTCGAAACCTTCGTAGCGGCCGCATACCAAAATCAGCCCCGGGTCCCGCGCCAACTTTTGAGCTTCCGCCTGACAAAAAGGCCGGCCCTGAGGAGACATGAGCAATACCCGAGAGCCCGGTGCGCGCTGACGCAATGCATCCAAGGCGCGGCAGACCGGTTCCGGCTTCATCACCATGCCGTCACCGCCGCCATAGGGGGTGTCGTCCACCACCTTATGCCGACCCTCGGCCCAGTCCCGCAGGTTATGCGCGTGCAGGGTAATCAGTCCCTTATCGATCGCCTTACCGAGAACACTTTCGGCGAAAGGCGAGACGAACATCTCGGGGAAGAGCGTCAGGACATCAAAGATCATCGACTTCGGCTACCAGGCCTTGCGGCAGGTCAACGCTCATGACGCCTGCGTCCAGATCGATATCGAGCACAAATCGACCAACCGCCGGGATCAGCACCTCGCCAAAGCGACCGTTCACCACATAAAGGTCATGGGCGCCGGTGGCAAGCAGATCGTCCAGTTGCCCCAGCTCCCCTCGCTGGCGATCAATGACCCGAAGCCCCTGCAACTGATGCCAGTAATGCTCGTCATCAGCCAATTCCGGCAGGTCTTCGTAAAGCATGCGCACTTCCCGACCGACCAGACCTTCGACCGCGTCGATGTGCTCCATGCCATGCAGCCGCAAGAGATAGTTCCCCTTATGCGCAACGACACGCAGAGGAACAACCGGCAACTGGTGCCCTTTCCGGTCCACGAGCAGAAGTCGGCTCGCGGAAACCAGGGCGTCGGAGTCGGCCGTCAAGGGCCGCACCTTGAGGTCGCCACGCAACCCATGCACCGCGACGATCGCACCGACCGCAAACCACTCGGAGGATTTATCCGTCATTGCGTACAAAGCAGCCGTCGAAGCCGGTTAAACAAAAGAGGCGGCGACAGGCACAAATCAGGCGCCGGCAGGAGCCTTGAACTTCGCCCAGATCCCTTGGCCGCGCAGCAACTGGCGCACAGTTTCGGTCGGTTGCGCCCCCTGCTTCAGCCATGCCAGAGTCTTTTCCTCGTCAAGCTTGACCATCGGCGGATTCTGCTTGGGATCGTACTGGCCGAGGTTTTCGACAAAACGGCCATCGCGGGGGCAACGCTCATCGGCAACCACAACTTGATAAAAAGGCTTTTTCTTGGCGCCACCACGGGCGAGTCTGATCTTAACCGCCATCTTTTTCCTCCTGGTACTGAACGGATTTTCCGTTTTTGGTTGATTGGGTCTATCTATGGATATCTTGATCGCGCCGTCGCCGGTCGCGAAATTGAATTAGAAAGGGAGACCGCCGCCCCGTCCCATCAGCCCTTTGAGACCCTTCGGCCCGAGCTGCTGCATTTTCTTCATGACCTTCTGCGCTTCGGTGAAACGCTTGAGCAACTGATTCACATCCTGCACCTTGGTGCCGCTGCCATTGGCGATGCGCACACGGCGGGAACCATTGATCAACTTATGGTTGCGCCGTTCCTCCGGGGTCATGGAGTTGATGATCGCCTCGATCTTGTTCATCTCTTTATCGGGAAGCTGCGATCCCTGGGCCTGCTTGAGAGCCTTGCCGACACCGGGGATGAGCTTGAGCATCGAGTCCAGGGAACCCATCTTCTTGATGGACTGCATCTGGTCACGGAAGGTTTCCAGAGTGAAGCCCTCCTTGCGCAGCCGCTGTTCCATGGCGGCGGCGTCGTCCCGACTGATGGCGGCCTCGGCCTTCTCGATAAGGGAGAGAACATCGCCCATGCCGAGAATGCGCTGCGCCATGCGATCGGGATGGAAAACCTCGAGAGCATCCATCTTCTCGCCGAGGCCGACGAGTTTGATCGGCTTGCCGGTCACCGCGCGGATCGACAGGGCAGCGCCGCCACGAGCGTCGCCGTCGAGTTTGGTCAGGATCACACCGGTCAAACTCAGCTGCTCATCAAAACTGGCAGCGACGTTGACCGCGTCTTGGCCGGTCATGGCGTCGGCGACCAGGAGAATTTCCTTGGGCGCGAGGGACTCCTTGATCCGAACCAACTCGCCCATGAGCGTCGCATCGATGTGCAGGCGTCCGGCGGTGTCGAGGATCAGGGTATCGTAACCATTGAGCTCGGCAAAACGGCGTGCCGCCTCGCAGATCGCCACGGGATCCTGGTCGGGCTGGCTATCGTAAACAGGAATGTCGAGTTGCCGGCCCACCGTCTTGAGCTGATCGATGGCCGCCGGGCGATAGACATCCGCCGGGACCAGCAGGGGATTGCGCTTGTCGCGGCGCAGCTTGAGCGCCAGCTTACCGCAGCTAGTGGTCTTACCGGCCCCTTGCAGACCGCAGAGCATTACCGCCACCGGCGGACGCCCCCCGAAGTCGAGACGGTTGTCTTCCCCTTCGCCCATCAGGCGGCCGAGTTCGTCGCGCACCACCTTGATGACTTGCTGCGCCGGGGTCAGGCTCTTGAGGACATCCTGCCCAACTGCCCGCTCCCGAACCGCCTCAACAAAATCCTTGACCACCTTGAAGTTGACGTCGGCTTCAAGCAGAACCAAACGCACTTCACGCAGGGCCTCCTTGATATTCTCCTCGGTCAGCCGCCCGTGTCCGCGCAGCTTCTTGAAAATCGAGTCGAACTTTTCGGTAAGATTGTCGAGCATGCAAAAGGTCACAATCGGGATTGGGGGGAACGCCGAAATGGGGACTATAGTTGAAGCCCGGTTTTTCTGTCAAGGAAAAACTCTGGGCGCTGCGAGGGCTTTTTACGGGGATTGTCGGTGAAAAGCGCCGTCCTGGAAGAGGTAGAGTTCTTCGGGAAGCAACTGCTCTCGCTCCAGCACCGCCTCCACCTCCTGGCGGGACAGGACGGAATAGCGAATGGCCAGACCGCAATCGGAGCTGAGCCGGCGTGGGACGGGAATCAGCAGAATGTCGACGCGGGCCTGCTTCAGCACCTTCTCGGCCTTCATGACCCGATGAATAGAATGAAAGATGGCCACCAGATCATCGTTACGAACCATGCCCGCAAAACCTCCCGTACCTAAGAGATAGAAAATCGGCAGATCATGCCACGAGCCAACAAGGGATGCAACAGCGGGAAACGCCACTTCTCGCACGCACTCCACTTCAGCGTAAAGGCAAGTCACGAACGTGCATTCGCGCACATAGAAAGGGACCAAAAGCCCCTTGTTTCACACCCCTGCCTGTGATAACTTTCGCAATACTGAAAAGCCAAGCAAGATAAACCGCGACCACGGGCACGACGCCCGCAAGACCAACCCCATTGGAGGAAAAACCGTGAAAAAACACCTTTTCTACCTGTCCATCGGAGCCCTGGCCCTGACCTTGGCAGCCGGCTGCAAAAACGAAGCCCCGAAAAGCGCCGAGGCGCCCCAGGCCCAGGCCGAGACGCCGGCCCCTCCGGCCTCACAGGCCAAAACCGGCACCGTCGTGGAAACCATGAATGCCGCCGGTTATACCTACGTTCAGGTCGATACCGGCAGCGAGAAGATCTGGGCGGCGGCTCCCGAGTTTCAGGTCAAGGTTGGCGACAGCGTCGCCGTTCCGGAAGGCATGCCGATGCCCAACTATCACAGCAAGACCCTGAATCGCGATTTCGACATGGTCTACTTCGTCCCGGCCGTCATGGTCGGCGGCGCTGAAGGGATGGCTGCCGTTGCCGCCCCCGCGACCGGAGAAATGCCCAGCGGGCATCCGCCGATCAGCGCGACCAAGGCCGAGGATGTTGACCTGAGCGGCCTTGCCAAGGCCGAAGGCGGCAAGAGTATCGAAGAGATCTACACCGGCAAAGCCGAACTCGCCGGCAAGGAAGTCACCGTGCGCGGCAAAGTGGTCAAGTTCAGCCCGGACATCATGGGCAAAAACTGGATTCACCTGCAGGACGGCACCGGCGGCGAGGGGACGAACGACCTGACCATCACCACCAACGTCACCGCGAATGTCGGCGACACCGTTTTGGTCAGCGGCGTTCTCACCGCCGACAAGGACTTCGGCCACGGCTACCAGTATGACCTGATCATCGAGGATGGCAAGGTTACCGTCGAGTAAGCGGCCAACGGCTTCGTCGAAAAGCCCCTGGTCTTAAGCCAGGGGCTTTTTTTATCCGCGCCCACCCCGCCTGTTACTCATCCGCCGAGGGGAGTTCCGCTATGACCCGGCTGATCATCTTTCTGACGATTTTTCTCTCCATCTACGGCGCTATGCATCTGCTCGCCTACCTCGGCATGCGCCCCCTGCTTGTAAAACGGGAGCATATCCGCCGCCCGGTCCTCTTCTTCATGCTGCTGATGATCGCCGCGCCGATCCTGGTGCGCCTTCTCGAACGTCTCGACCTGGAAGGCTCGGCGCGGCTTCTGGCCATCGTCGGCTATTCGTGGATGGCTTTCATCTTCCTGACCTTTGCAGGATTCGTGGCGGTCTTCGCCTGGGATCTGCTGCTGCCCCTCCTGTCCCGCCGCCGCCCCGCCCTCGCCGACTGGAAGCTCCACGGTCCGCGCTGCGCCCTGCTGATCCCCTCCCTGGCCCTGCTCCTGAGCATCTACGGCGTCTTCGAAGCCCAAAACCTGACCGTCGAGACCCTGAGCATTCCCACCGACAAACTGCCCGCCGACGCGCAACCGCTGCGCATCGCCCAGATTTCCGACCTCCATCTCGGCCTTTTGCACCGCCACGGCAAACTCGAACAGGTGGTCCGCCGGATCGAGGCACTGAAACCCGACCTGCTGGTGGCGACCGGGGATATCGTCGATGCCCGTCTCGACCATCTCGACGGACTGGCCGCTATTTTTCAGAGATTGAACCCGCCCCTGGGAAAGTACGCCGTCACCGGCAACCACGAGTATTACGCCGGTCTCGATCAGGCCCTGGATTTTCTTGAAAAAAGCGGTTTCACCCTGCTGCGCGACCGGGCGACGCGGGTCGGGCCGTTGATGCTGGTGGGGGTCGACGATCCGGCGGGGGGACATAGCGTCGACGAAGCCACCCTGGTCGATCCCGCCGATCGCTGCTATTTCACCCTGCTGCTCAAACACCGCCCCCTGGTCACTCCCGGCGAGGAAGTCTTCGATCTGCAACTCTCGGGGCATGCCCATCGCGGGCAGATCGTCCCCTTCAATTTCGTGACCGCTTTGGAATACCCCCTGCAAAACGGCCTCTACCGCCTGACCACCGGTGCGCTCCTCTATGCCAGCCGCGGCACCGGCACCTGGGGTCCGCCGATCCGGGTCTTTTCTCCGCCGGAAATCACCCTGATCGAACTGATTCCCCGCCGCACCCCGCAACCCTGACCCACGCCAGAGAAAACATCCAATGTCTCAGCCTCTTCCATCCTCCTGGCCCGACCAACTGACGCGCTTTCGCCAGGCATTGAACCCCTATCCGCCGCAGTCGAAGGTGGAACCGGAGCGGGGGCATGCGGCGGTGGCCCTCATCCTCCGTGCCGGCGCCTGGGGCGCGGAAATCCTCTACATCGAACGGGCCGCCCATCCCCGTGATCCCTGGTCGGGGGATCTCGCTTTTCCCGGCGGCAGGATCGATCCGACAGACGGCGGCATCCGCCAGGCGGCGGAACGGGAAACCCGCGAAGAAATCGCTCTGGACCTAAGCGGCGCCCACTACTTGGGCGCACTCGACGACATCGTCGGCGCGCACCTGCCGGTCCGGGTTTCCTGCTGCGTCTACGGCCTGCCCGAGGGAGAAGCCCTGGCGCTGCGGCCCAATCATGAAGTCAGTCACCACTTCTATATGCCACTGGCTCGGTTGCGCGCCCCCGGGCGCCACATCATGGCCCGGATCGACTGGAACGGAGGCCTGCGCGAAACTCCGGCGCTGGTCTTGCTTCCTTCCGGCCGTCCCCTCCTCTGGGGGATCACCTACCGCCTCACCAGCCAGTTCCTCGACCGGATCGGCCACCCCCTCCCCCCACTGACCGACCTTTCCGCCGGATAAATTCTGAATCTGTTAGGAGTGAGGGGGCGAGAGTGAGGAGAAAAAATCAAAAGCCCGGTCCTGTTGGAGACTTAACGCCTATCCCCCTCACTCCTCACCCCTCACAAATTTTAAAAAAGAAAGGGCCGACCCGGCATTACCGGATCGGCCCCGATCATCAGGGAGCTATAGGCGGCTCATTCCTCATCCGCCTCGGCGGCCGCAGCGGCCTTCCCGGGTCGGGCCGCCTTGGCGCGCGGCAGGGTGAAATGAAAAACCGTCCCCTTCCCCTCATCGCTGCGCACCTTGAGCTTGCCGCCACCACGACGCACCAGTTCGTGGGCCAGCAACAGCCCCAGGCCGCTCCCCGCCTCACCGGAGGTTCCCGGTTTGGAAAGTCGCGTCCCCATGTGGAAGAGGCTCTTGATCTCGCGCCGGGACATGCCGACGCCGCGGTCGGCGACACTCACCCGCACCTTGCCCGCCCGCCCCTTGGCCCCGACCTCGATGGAACTTTCGGGATGGGAAAACTTGATCGCGTTGCTGAGCAGATTGCGCAGCACCGAATGCACCGCCGTCTCATCGACCGTCACCATCAATCCTTCCGGAACATTGTTGCTGATGACGATCTGCTTGCGGGTCGCGGAGAGGCCGACCTGCTCGATGACACCGTCGACCAGGGAGCGCAACTCTTGACGGCGGGAGGGAACGTTGCCGCTCTCCAGCTGCACCTCGGCCCAGCAAAGGAGATTTTCCAGCAGATCGTGGGCCTTGTCCGCTGCCTCGAAAATCCCGGCGCTGAGGCTGCGCCGATCTTCCTCGGAAAGCTCGGTGAAATTCTTGCGCAAGAGTTCGGCGTTGCCGATCAGATTGGTGAAGGGGCTGCGCAGATCATGGGCGATCACGCCGAACAGCCGGGCCTTTTCCGTATCGGCCCGTTGCAGGCGTAGAGCCAGGGAAGCCGAAATGGACATGACCACGATAGCGAAAAGCACAACGATCGCCGTTTCAAACCAGCTTTCGAGATTGTTTACCGGTGTCGGCGGGGCTCCGAAGAGCTTGTTGGGCAGGTCGAAAACCTCGTCCAACCACAGAAAAAGGATGATGAGGGTGAAGCCGATCGCCTCGACCAGCAGAATTTTTTTCGGACAAGTGAGTTTTGCCATACATGCCTCCCCGGCGGATACCTTCCCATGCCTCAGCGAAAGGGCCTCGGCCCGATGCCGATTAAACAAAACTGCCAGGCAAAAAGCAATCTTAAAGTCCTCCCACCGATGGCGCCCCCCTGCCCCTTGAAGATACACCCGGTCTGATGACACACCCCTGTCGGCTTTTTGGCGCGTGCGCCAAAAAATGTCGCCAAAACCCAGAAAACGGCGACCGTGCCGCGCCGATCTATCACAAGAGATTTCGCCATTTCCCGGGCAGGCCGGGAGGTTAGAAGATGCGCGCCCGTCTTCTGGCACAAATGGCAAGATATTTGCAAAAAACGGAAAAGAGGCTTTTTCTTTTCACCAAGCACGTCCCTCGACCGGACATCTTGACTCATTTGGGAGCATGCAATCATGGCCAAAATCCTCGTTGCCGACGACAGCGCTACGGAAGTGACTTTTCTGCAGGAAATCCTCAAAGACACCAATCATGAGATCCTGATCGCAAACAATGGCCTCGAAGCGGAAAAGATCGCGCGTACGACCCCGGTCGACCTGATCATCCTCGATGTGGTCATGCCGGAAAAAAACGGCTTTCAGGTCTGCCGCGCACTGAAAAAGGATCCGAAATTTTCCCATATCCCGATCATTATCACCACGTCCAAATCTGGCGAAAGCGACAAGTTCTGGGGAATGAAGCAGGGGGCCGACGAATATATCACCAAGCCCTTTGAGCCGGTTGACATTCTCCTGGCGGTCAAGAAACATCTAGGGGGGGCCAAGTGAATGCATTCGTAGCGGTGCTCAGCAAATACCTCGGCAGCAACGAAACAGGACAGCTGGTCGTGCAGTTCGCCGAGATCGAAAACCTCTGCAAAATCAGCATTGAACAGGGGCAGGCGGTCTATCTTTCCATCGGTAACATGATGCCGGAAGAAACTCTCGATTTCATCGCTGGCAAGACCCCGAGCAAGGCCAAATTCATTCCCGGCGTCACCGCCCGGAAGAAGCTGGCGGCTCCGATCAACGACAGGCTTCTGGCTTTAGCCGGCGGCCCCGCCAACGAGGAGGCCAGCGGCGCCGCCCCTCCGGTTCCGCCCGTTGTCGTCTCAGGCTCGGGGAGTGTCTCGCCGGAAAAAACCTCTCAGGTGATCGAGGATTTTATCGACATTGTCGGACCGCTGGGAACGGTGCTGGCCCGCAAGATCCTCGAAAAAATCGGCGGGAGCGCTGATAATGAGATGTCGGTCCAGCTCTACGCGGCCTTCCTGAGCATGCTGCATGCGGAGGTTCCCGTGGAACAACAAGAGGAGTTTCTCCGCCGCCACCAGAACTGATGCCGGGATTTCGTCCCATTCACCACCCCCGAAACACCTTGAGGAGGGCACCCCATGCTCCGTAATATGACGATCCGAAAAAGGATCCTGACCATTCTCACCATTGTCTACCTTATCTCCATGGTTCTGGCCGTCGGCGGCGGCTACTACGTGCTGCGCCAGGACACTATTCGTGAGGCGGAAGAAAAAACCCAGCTTTTTTCCGCTGCCATGAGCGCCTCCCAGCAGTACCTGGCGTCCCAGATCCGGCCGAAAGTGCTCGAACAACTGCCGGAGATCTATTTCCCCGAAGCCACCGTCGGCATCGTCATGCTCACCGAAGTATCCAAGATGATCCAGGAGAATTACCCGGAATACATCTTCCGCATCGCCTCCCCCAACTCCCTCAACCCGGCCAACAATTCCGATGCCTTCGAAAGCAAGACCATCGATGCCTTCGACATGGGCGACAGCGATCAGTGGCGCGGCTTTATTGAGCGGGATGGCAAGAACTTCTACGCCATCGCCACGCCGATGATCGCCGCCGAGGGTTGCATCTGGTGTCACGACACCCCCGAGCGCGCCCATCCGGACATGGTCGCCCGCTACGGAAAAAGTTCGGGGTACGGCTATGTCGCCGGCGACGTGGTCGGCGGCCGCTTCATCTATGTCCCCGTCGAAGTTGCCCTCCAGCAGGCACGTCTCAAGCTCGCCTATTTCACCGGTGGCTTCAGCGTCTTCTTCCTGCTGGCGCTTGTGGTCGTGGACCGGATCATCGTCAGAAGCGTCGTCAAACCGATCGAAAACATCGTCTCCGTCGCCGACGACATCAGCCGCGGCAAGATGGACCGGGAATTCGAAGCTCAGGGTAACGACGAAATCAAAACCCTGGTCGACGCCTTCAAACGGATGAAGGTTTCCCTGGCCAAGGCCATGGATATCCTGAGCCGCTAAGCGCAGGCCCATTCCCCCGGGATAACGGACTTCCTCAAAGGACGGATGGCCCCATGACACCCAAGGACATCAAAATTCTGGTGGTGGACGACTCGCAAACCGTCCGCCGCCTTTCGGAGCTCATCCTCACCCAGGCCGGCTACACCGTCTATACCGCCGAGGACGGGGAACGGGGCCTGGAACTGGCGCGCCAGCTACATCCGGCGGCGATTCTGGTCGACTACGTCATGCCGAAGATGAACGGCCATGCCTTCTGCAAGGCCCTGCGTTCCGACGACGCCATGAAGAACATTCCGCTGATCCTCATTTCCTCCCAGGGGGAGACGGTCGGACAGTCCTTCGAGAAGGAATTCGGTGTTCTTCACTACTTCACCAAACCCTTCGAACCGGAAGATCTCATCAAGAAGCTTGCTGAGGTGCTGGCCGCGCAGCCGTCACCAGGTCCGGCGGGGGACGAAAGTCCGGCCACCGCCGGCGCCCCCCCCACGGAAGAGATGCTCGACGCCTTTCAGGAGCGCTTCGACAAAACCATCCGGAACTATTTTCACCGGGATTTCCCGCTGCTGATCAAGAACATCTTTTCCGACACCCTTTACGAAACGGGACTGGTCGCGAAAAAAACCCTGGTCTTTTCCGGCAACCTGGAGCGGATTCCCCTGCCCGACGTCATCAACTTCGCCTACAACTCCCGCCTCACTGGAAGGCTGACGGTCTTTTCCCGGGCGGTCTTCGGCGAAATCTTCATCGAAGACGGCAACTTCGTCTTTGCCGCCGCCAGCCGCAAGGGGGTTTCTCACCAGTTCCTCACCGACCTGCTCCGAGCGGACGGCCGACTTCCAGAGGATCCGGCCGAACTGAACAAGCTGATGTGCGAGGCCCGCGAAGCCAACATCCCCATCGGCCGGCTGCTGGTACAGAAAAACATCCTCTTCGAAACCGAGTTGATGGGCTACCTGCGCCGTCACGCCCAGGACGCCTTCAGCGGCATTCTCGATGTCCGGGACGGCACCTTTTTCCTCGAAAACGACCCGCTGCCCCTCAATCTTCAGGACATCAGCTTCCGCGTTCCCTTGATCAGCGTGCTGATGGAAGGGCTGCGCCGGCAGGATGAAAAGCAGCAGGCCGCCGTCGAATTCCGCGACGAAAGCGTCGTCTTCATGCGCCTCATCACCAACGAGGACGCCCTCGAATCGTACGATTTCAGCGAAAGCGAACTGCAGGTTTTCTCCGTCATCGACGGCCACAAGACCCTGGAAGAGCTCATTGCCCTCACCCAGGTCGACGCCCTGGAAGTCAAGCGTATCTGCTACTCTCTCAAACAGGTCGGCCTGTTGCGCGTCAAAGAATACCGGGGACGTTAAGCCATGGGTGACATCGCCAGCAAACTCCTGCCGGTTTTTCTCGAAGAGACCGGGCAGCGCCTCACCCTCGTGAACCGGGCCCTGACCGGTGAGGACTGCGGGGACCAGGGGATCAAGGAAGCCTACCGCGCTGCTCATACCATCAAAGGGACCGCCGCGCTCGTCAAACTGCCGACGGTGCGGGATATTTCCAGCCAGATGGAAGAGCTGCTGACAGCGCTCTTGCGGCAACGACGTACCGCCCCGCCGCGCGTTCTCGATGCGCTGCGCGGCGCCCTCGGCCACCTTCAACAACAGGTGGAACAGGTCGCCGGCGGCGGCACGGAAGATCCCCAGTCCGCCGAAGAGGTGCGAGCGCTCTTCGCCCCCTTCCGGCGCGTCCCGCTAGCGCCGGTACCCTCTTCGGCCCCCTCGCCGGCTCTCCAGGAAAGTCCTCCCCTTGCGCCGCCGCCGGCGGAACCGGCGTCCCCCGTTTCGCCCGTGATCGAAGCTCCTCCGGCCGCCGGCATGGAGGAGCTGGCAAAATCGCTCACGCCCCTCCTTGAGGGCGATGCCGAGCCGAGCGCGCCGTCCGTCATCAATATCTGCTGCCGATTCGACGTCTCCGGCAGAAGCTACTCCCTCCCCATGGCCGACATGGTGGAAATCGGCTCACTGACCCAGGTTTTTCCCTTGCCGCTGGCCCCCGCCTACATTCGTGGGCTGCTCAACCTGCGCGGCCAGGTCATGCCGGTCGTCGATCTCGATCCGATCCACGGCACCCCCCCCCGCCCTCTGGCCAATCGCCACCTGGTCATCGCCGAACAGGGAGGGGACCGGTTGGCATTTATCACCGACGACATCCCCGCGCTGGCTCCCGAATTCGCCGGCGAAACCATCAACCTGCGGGATTTCCTCCCTCGTTACGGAATCAGGGCGAACTGATGGGCACTCTTCCGCACGGCGCTATCACCTTTTTCTTCGAAGAAGCCGACGAGCATTTTACCGCGCTGGAAATGGGACTGTTGCGCATCGAGCAGTCGCCTGAGGCGGTGGCGGAAGTCATCGACGAAATGTTCCGCGCCGCTCACACCCTGAAAGGCTCGGCCGGGCTGGTCAAACTCACCACCATCAGCCAGATCGGCCATCGCCTGGAAGACTGTATGGAAGCGATCCGTGACGGCAAAGTGACGGTGAGCCGGCAGCGTATCGACTTCATGCTCTTCGCCCTCGACCGCATTCGCGAGCTGACCCGGCTGGCGATGGCCGGAGAAGCGGAACCGGAAGGGGTTCTTCCCCAGATCGACAGCCTGCTGGCCGCTATCGACCAGACTCCCGGATCGGCCCCCGCCGCCGAAATGCCGGGGGGAAAACCGGTGCCGCCCCCCCCCGTGGAGGAACGCCGCGCCGACCAACCGGGCTTTGCCGGTCTCGAACGCCGGACTCCCCCCCGGGAAGAGCCGCCGGGGGGAGCGCCCGCCGGGGTCATCCGGCTCGGCACCGACAAGCTGGAAAGCATGATGAACCTGCTGGGGGAGATCACCGTCGCCAAAACTCACCTAGTGAACCAGCTCACGGTCATGCAGCGCATGAAGGAGGAAATCGAATTCGCCGGGCAGCGCCTGCTGCGGGAGGTCGGTTCCTTTGCCGACCGTTACGCTTACGCCATGCCCGAACGCATCGTTGCCGGCGACAGCCTGGTCCATGATTTCGACGAACTGGAATTCGACCGTTACGACGAACTCAATCTCTTCTCCCGCAAGCTTCAAGAGATCACCAGCGACATCGGCGAAGGCCTGCGCGGCCTGAGCGGTTTTCTCGGCGGCTTCACCGGCGAAGTCGAAGGTCTCGACCGGATGGTCGTCAACATGAAGGAGCGCCTCTCCGACGCCCGCACGGTGCGCGTGGAGAGCCTCTTCCAACGCTTTACCCGAACCATCCGCGAACTCTCGCGGGAGTCGGGAAAGCCCTTGCAACTGCTCGTCTTCGGCGGCGATACGGCGATCGACCGGGTGGTTTTCGACGGTCTCTACGATCCGCTCTTGCACATTGTGCGCAATTGTGTCGCCCATGGCTTCGAACCCGCCGAAGAGCGTCTGCGCCGGGGCAAGCCGGAAGTCGGCAGTATCTGGATGAGCGCCCGGCGTAAGGGCAACACCATCGAAATCGAAATCAAGGATGACGGACGCGGCATCCAACTCGACAAGGTCCGCCGCCGCGCTGTGGAGAAGGGCTTTATCGCCGCCGACGGGACGATCGACGACAGCGAACTGATGCAGATGATCTTCCGGCCCGGTTTCAGCACCGCAGAAACGGCCGATGCCACCTCCGGGCGGGGGGTCGGCATGAACGTCGTCATGGACCGGCTCAGTGCCCTGAACGGCACCATCAACATCCTCAGCGACCCGGGGCACGGCACCAGCATCCGTCTCACCCTGCCGCTGTCACTGATCATCATCAACGTCATCCAGTTCCGCTGCGGGAACCAGCCCTTCGTCATCCCGACCAACCTGGTGGAGGAGATCGTCCTACTCCCCTTCGCCGAAGATCCTCCCACCGAGCTGAGCCACCGCGAGCTGACGATTCCCGTCATCCACCTGCAGAATGTTTTCCGGTTGCCGCCGGCCACCGCCGAACCGGGACAGACCCAGCAGCGCTTTGCCATCGTCGTCCAGGCCTCCGGTCGGAATCTGGCCCTCTTGGTCGATGCCATCATCAGCCAGGAAGATACCGTCATCAAACCCTTCGGCCCCTTCCTGCAAGGGATGCCGCACCTGGCCGGTTCGAGCATCGCCGGCGACGGCTCCCTGCGCCTGGTGGTCAACCCGGCCCGCCTGCTCGATCAGGAAACCCTCAGCGCCACCGACGCCGCACCGGTGGCGGCACCGTCCATGGACGAGGCCCTGCGGATTCTGGTGGTCGACGATTCCCTCAGCGTGCGCAAGTTCGCCTCCATGGTTCTTCGCGCCCACGGCTTCGAAGTGGTGACCGCGACCCAGGGGCTGGAAGCCCTCGCCGAACTGGAAAAAATCCCGGTCGACCTGATCCTCACCGACCTGGAAATGCCGCTCATGCACGGCTACGAACTGCTCGGCGAACTCGGGCGACGCAACCTGCTGGAGAGTATCCCGACCCTGGTTCTTTCCTCGCGAGCAGGTCAGGCCCACCGCGATAAAGCCTTGGCCCTGGGCGCCCGCGACTACCTGGTCAAACCCTTCGAAGAAGAAAACCTAGTCGCCACCGTCCGCCGCCATCTCGCCGGCGCCACCGTCCACTGAGTCGTTCCGGATTTCCCCGGACAAAGCTCACCACAAAAAACCCACAAAAAACCGCCGGTCCCCTAACAGGGGCCGGCGGTTTTTTACGTGGAGGGTTCTCCCGGGGAGAATCCGGTTCAGCGGGATTCCGTCAGATCGAAGGATTCGCCGGGGACGGCATCGAAGTCGATCAGCTCATCATCGTCCTCTTCTTCCACACCCGCGCCCTCTGCCAGGGTTTCGGCTTCGGCTGGCTCGAGCAGATCGACGACCGCGTCGTCAGCCATGAGCTCTTCCAGATTCTCGTCTTCGCCCGGCAGCCGGAACTGGGCCAGAGCCGTGAGGAGATTTTCGGAGAGGGCGTTGAGACCCTCGGTGATATGGGCCGAATCCTTGACCATGACCCCGGTAGTCAAAGACAGGCTCGACACCGCCTCCATGAAGCCCACGGCCTCGTTGGTGAGGCTGCGCTGGTTTTCGGAAAGGAGGGTAATTTCCTCGACCACCGCCTTGGAACCGCCGATGGCTTCTTCGATGCGGGCGAAGGACTCGCCGGTATCCTTGGCCAGGCGGGTCTGTTCCTCAACGGTGCGGGTCTCTTCTTCGAGAGCGGAAGTGACTTCACCGGCCTCGGTCTGAATCGCTTTGATGATCCCGCCGATCTGCTTGGTCGCCTCGGAAGACTTGTCGGCGAGCTTCTTGATTTCGTCGGAGATGACCAGAAAGCCCCGCCCCTGCTCCCCCGCCCGGGAAGCCTCGATGGAGGCGTTCATCGCCAGGATGGTGGTGCGGGTGGCGATTTCGGAAATCAGTTCCGAAATGGTGCCAACTTCGAGCAGCCGCTCGGAGAGGGATTTCATCTTTTTGTTGATCGCCTGCACGGTCACGCGGATCAGCTGCATGCCCTCGATGTTGCGGTTGACCAGCTCGTTCCCCTGCCCGGTCGCCTGGTCCACCCGCAACGACGCCTCCTGGGCGAGGAGGGCCTTGTTGGCGATCTCTTGAGTCGCATCGGAGGTCTGGTTGACCGCCATCGTCGCTTCCTGCACCTTCCCCGCCTGGACCTCGGCACCCGCTTCCATATCGCGGAAGATCCGCAGCAGGTTATGGGTTTCGCTGCCGACCTCAACGGCACGCTGGCGGGTTTCGCTCATCAGTTCGCCGAGGCTCTCCACCATCAGGTTGTAGGCGTCCGCGATCGAGCCGAAGGCGTCGGCGGTCACCGGCGCTTTGACCGTCAGGTCGCCGTCGGCCGCCTCGCTGACGACTTCGAGGAAGCCGATCAGGTTCTGCTCGGTCATCTGCCGTTCCTGGTCGGTCTGAACGTAGCGCTTGAGTTGGGCCATGGTGTCGTTGAAACTTTCGGCAACGGGGGCGAAGGCCCCGCCGTCGGCAACCTCCACCATCTCCTGCTCCCCCTTGCCGACGGCCTGAATACCGGCGGTCAGTCGCTGCAGAACGCCATCCAGCCGACGCGAGACGAGCAGCGCCATGCCCAGAGCGAGAAGCAGGGCAGCCGCCGCCGCTCCCGGCAGCGCCAGGTTCATGGTCGTGCGGAAGCTGGCGACTTGGGCCTGCTCTTCGGCCAAGGTTTCAAGAAGTTTTTCGCGAAAGCCGAGGGTTGCGACCTCCAGATCCTGGGCCTGCTCCTGATAGGCGGCATAGGCCTCGGCCGCCTCCAAATAGGAACGACCGCCCAGCACTTCCTCGGCTAGGGGGGAGAGTCTTTGCAGGGTCTGGAGCTGCGCCGTCTCAATGCGCTTGAGAAACTGCCGACCATCCTGGGAACGATCGACGAAGCCGTAACTCCCCGTACTTTGGGCCATGCGACCTTCCATGGTCTGCAGTTCGGCCAGCATCCGGCCGATCTCCTGATAGGTATCGCGCAGCTGCTCATGGCCGGCGAGGGCCTTTTCGGAAGGGGCGCCGTCTTTCCGGTCCAGAGCGGCGATAAGGAAAAACTCTTTCTCGAAACGGCGTGCCGCATTGACCTTGGCATTCACCTGGTCGATCAACGTCAGACGAGGGACGATACTCTCGGTGATATCGCGAAGCGTCCCATGGGTGACGGAAAAGGCATAATAGGCGATACCGCCGCACGCCAGGAAGACCAAGGCCGAAAAAAGGGTCAATCCCAGGAGTTTTCCTCGTAAACTGCTGCCACGGTTTTGCGGGGTCGCCATCAGATATCCTCCCTGTCTGTTGCTAAAATACCAAACCCGAACGTCAAGGTTTCGACTCGTACAGCCTGAACAGCCTTATTGCAGCAATATCCGGGCCAAAAAACCACCAACCCCGCCACCTTTTCCACGCCAGCATCGTCTTTCTATCCCCCCTTCTCCCCTGGGTTGCAGATGGTCAAGGCAGGAGCAGGTCGACAGGAGCGAGCCTGATATAGACATCAGCGAAATCGCGTCATGCATTCAGCATCTTGGCTGAGTTCCCTCCATCGCCGACCGCCGCCATACTTCCGCCCGAGTTTGCGCGACCCCATTTACCAGGCATCCGCTGAGCAATGAACAAAACCGCCCTCAAGCAAAGAGTTAAGGCACGATCCTTGCTATCATCAAAACGGTAGCCTGCCGATGTTTTCATTTTCTGCAAAAGGAGCCCGAAAATGACCCGTTTCTTCCGCCTCTTCCTTCTCCCCCTCCTGCTCTTTTCTCTCACCCTCGGCACGGCCGGAGCCGCGGTCAACGTCAAGGTCGGCAAGGAGGTTTTCCAAGCCAATTGCAAATCCTGCCATACCGCATCGGGCGAGGGAGGAGCCCTGAGCCCCGCCGAAAAGACCCGGTCTCAATGGCGGCGCTTCTTCAAAAAACCCAAACACCCCAACCAGGCCGAAATCCTCGACAAAATGAGCGAGGACGAGATGAAGAGCCTGCGCCTCTTCCTCGACCACAATGCCGCTGACGCGGACCATGCGGAGACCTGCGGCTAGAGCGATCCGGCATTCTCAATAAACCAAGGGCGGGATGATCTGCAGATCGTCCCGCCCTTGGTTTTTCAATCGCCACTTTTAGCCCCTTCGGGCGGCGCCTGCTCGCGCAAGACAGCAAAGAGGCGGCGGGCCAGCTCTTCGGGGAACCCCGGCACGGCGAGTAGCGCGTCGAGTGGGGCCTCCCGCAGCCGCCGAAGACTGCCAAAGTGCTTGAGCAGGAGCTTGCGCCGGGCCGGGCCGATGCCGGGCAGATCGAGGAGTACCGAACCGAGGAGCGCTTTGCCGCGTCGCTTGCGATGCTGGCTCAGGGCGAAACGATGGGCTTCGTCGCGCAACCGTTCGAGCATGAACAGCTCGGGGGAACCAGCCGGAAACCGCACCGGATTCTTGCGCCCGGGGAGAAAGAAGCGTTCTTCGCTGCGCTCGACGGCCTTGCCTCGGACATTGGCGAGGACTCGGCTCTTGGCGATGCCGGCGCAGTCGATGCGTTCGCCCAGTTCCAGTTCGGCGAGGACCGCGGTCAACACCCCGAGTTGCCCTTTACCGCCGTCAATGAGAATGAAGTCGGGCAGGGATTCTTCACGCAGCCCCCGACTCAGCCGTCGCCGCAACACCTCGGCGAGGGCGGCGTAGTCGTCGCTCCCCTCGACCGAGCGGATCTGATACTGGCGATAGTCCCCCGGCGCCGGTTCGCCGTCGAGCGCCACCACCTGGCTCCCGACGCTGTGACTTCCCTGCACGTTGGAGATGTCGTAGCATTCCATGCGCCGAGGGAAACGGCGCAGCTGCAGGGCGCGCTGGATGCCCTCCAGCACCGCCTCCCGCGCTTCCCGGCGGCTCCCCCGCTCACGGAAGGATTCTTGCGCGTTGCGCTCGGCCAGGGCTACCAGCTCCCGGCGCGCCCCCCGCTGCGGCGCCACCACCTCGACCTTGCGCCCCTTGCGTTCGCTCAGCCACTCGGCGAGCAACTCCGCCCCTTGCGGCAGGCGCGGCAGCAGCAGCTGATCGGGGATGACGACCTCGCGGCTGTAATATTCCTGGAGAAAAGCACCGAGAAGCTCATCCTCATCGAACTTCCAGTCGATGGCGTAGACCCGCCGGGCCAGGAGCTGCCCCTGGCGCACGAAGAGCAGGGCCACTTCCACCTCCCCCCCTTGCCGGTGCCAGCCGAGGACATCCTGATCCCCACCGCCCACAGTCACGACCTTCTGCCGCTCCACGGTCTGCTCGATGGCGCGGATCTGGTCGCGCAGGCGTGCCGCTTCTTCGAAGCGCATCTCGCCGGAAGCCGCCAGCATGCGCCGCCGCAGCCGATCGAGGACCTCGCTCTCGCGCCCGGAGAGGAGCGCCGTCACGCCGTCGACCAACTCGCCGTAGGCGGCCGCGTCGATACGACCGTGACAGGGTGCGCTGCATTGACCGATCTGATAAAAGAGACAGGGGCGGCCCCGCGCCCGGCAGCGGGCCAGGGGATAGTGGCGCAGAGGGAAGATGCGGTAGATCTCCTTGAGGGTTTCGCGCACCGCCGAAGAGGAAGAGAAGGGGCCGAAATAGAGGGCGCCATCCCGTCGGACCTGGCGCACGATTTCCAGGGCGGGAAAGTCTTCTCGGGGATCGAGACGTAAAGAAACGTAGGTCTTGTCGTCCCGCAGGTTGATGTTGTAACGGGGGCGGTGCTTTTTGATCAGGGTGTTTTCGAGGATCAGCGCTTCTTTTTCGGTGTCGGTGACGATCGTTTCGATCTCTTGCACCCGCGCCATAAGAAAGCGGATCTGCGCCCGCCCGTCGCCGGTTTCGGAAAAATAACTGCGCAGGCGCTGGCGCAGACGTTTCGCCTTGCCCACATAGAGAACCGCACCTTCCGCCCCTTTCATCAGATAGACGCCCGGGACGTCGGGAATTTTTTTCAGCTCGAAATCCTTCACTCGATTCCTCCCCAAGCCCCCACGAAAAAAGCCAGGGCAAACCCTGGCTTGACGTGCACTTTGTGACCGGACCGGTTCACCCGGCCAGGCCCAGATGACCGGTTTCGATTTCGACCAGAGCGGTAAGCAACTGCTTGACCCGTTCTTCGCTCGCGTCGTCGATAAACCGGGTGTAGAGCTGAACCGCGCGGGACTCGCGCTTTTGCGCCTCGGCCAGATTCTCTTTGTGTGACGGCGAGCATTCGCCGGGGGCCGAAAGCTCCTCGGGCAAAGGAATATCGAGGATTTGGCAAAAGAGTACGGCATGGGCCGTCTCGGTACGGGAAAGGGCGGAAAAGAGCGCCCGTCCCCGCTCGGAATCGGCGACCTGCGCGGCCCCCCGGTAGAAGGTGGCGTTGCCCACCGCCAGATCAAGGGCGCGCTCGAGATTTTCCCGGCTCTTGCGGGAAATTTCGCCGAGCGGCACCGGTTGGTAATTGTCCGCCGGAACCAGATGCTTGCCGGGCGCCCCACAAAAGGGGCAATCGCTGGGGCAGACCGAACCGATGTAAGACTCGCCACAAATCTGGCAACGATAAAGATTCATTCAGGACTCTCCTCGAAAGTTGCTGTGAGCATAGCAAGGCCCCCATCTTCTGTCAACGCACCCCACGCCTCGACCCTTTCCGGTGGCGGGAAAGGCCCCTGGGGGAATCGGGCAAGAGGTCGGGAAGTGGGGTTTTTTCTGGTCTTATCCCTGCAGACTGGTATAATCTGCGAATATTTTCGCCACCCTGTGGAGGTTGACCGTGAATCCCTTCTGGAGCAATATTTTCCACAAGAAGTCGGAAGCCGACTCCCTCATCTCCTTTTTGCGCAGCCTGGCGATCTTCGCCGACCTGGGCCGCCGAGAAGTGAATTTCATCGCCAGTCTCGTCCATGCGCGGCGTTACGACCCGGCCGAAACCATCTTTGAAACGGGAGACCCGGGGACCGGCATGTATGCTGTCCGTTCGGGGCGGGTCGCCATCTTCATCCGTCACCCTGACGGCCACAAGGAACAGCTGGCGGTGCTCGGCCCGGGGGACTTCTTCGGCGAGGCGACGCTGCTCGCCCCGGCGCGGCGGACCGCCTCGGCCCGGACCCTCGAAGACACCGAACTGGTCGGGCTCTTTCGCGCCGACCTGCTGGAAGCGACCAAGAAACACCCCAGCGTGACCAACGCCATCCTCATCAGCTTGGCGCGCATCCTCAGCGAACGCATGCAGGCCGCCGAAATGGAAATCCGCCAACTGCGCACGGCGCTGCGTCTTTCACCACCACCGGCCGATCCCGAGGGTGACAAGTAGCCATGACGCCGAAAACAGAATTGACCCGGGTTCACCTGCTCCTCTTCTTTTTCGTCCTGGCCGCCGGCATTGCCGTGGGGCTCTCGCTCTTTTCCTCGGCCTCGACCTTTCTGGACCTGATCCGTACCGCTACCAGCGGGCTCTTCCTGCCGCTCTTGCTGTCGCTGATCGCCTCCTTTCTCCTTGGCCCCATCGTCGCGTTCATCGAGCGGGAGAACATCAGCCGCACCCTGAGCATCTTTCTTGTCTACCTGCTGGTCGCCATATTGCTGCTCCTTGCCGCCGGCTGGCTCAGCCCCCACTGGCAGGAGATGTGGATTTCCCTGCGCACCGACCTGCCCCGCTACACCGCCAAATTCATTACCTTGCTCCGGGACGCCCAGGAAAACCTGCAGAGCCGCTTTCCCTATATCGAAAGTTACGACCTCACCGGCCGGGCCCGCACCCTGGCCGAACAGTTTGTCGCCCAGATTCTGGTCGGTACGCCGAAATCGGCCCTGCGCATCGGCAGCCTGCTGATTCTGGTGCCGATCTTCACCTTCTTCTTTTTGCGGGACGGCAATCTCATTCTGCGTACCTGCGTTTCCCTGAGTCCGAACCGCTATTTCGAGATGGTGCATGACCTCAGTTCGGTCATCAGCCGGCAGATGGCCGACTTTATCCGCGGGCGGTTGCTCGAAGCCTTCATTATCGGCCTGGTCGTCACCATCGGCCTTTCCTTCACTGATATCCGCTACACGCCGATCCTCGGCATCTTCGCTGGCATCACCAATCTCATTCCCTATGTGGGGCCCCTTGTCGGCATGGTCCCCGGCATCCTCATCGCCCTGGTCGACCTCGGCATGGGCGGTCAGTTCTGGTGGATCGTCATTGTCTATTTTCTCATCGCCCAGATCATCGTCGACAACTTCATCCTGATTCCGATTCTGATCTCCCGCTATTCCAACCTGCATCCCCTCTGGGTGCTGCTGGCCATCATCATGGGCGGCAAACTCTACGGCGTGCTTGGCATGATCATCGGTGTGCCGGTGGCGAGCATCATCAAGATCGCCCTGCTCGAAATCCGTCACTACCGCAATACCTTCGCCCTGCCCGACACCGCCCAGGATCTGGATCGGCCGACCTGAGCCGCCCTCGGGTGCCTTGACTTCAAGGGCGCCCTTATCCCATAATTCCCGCACCCTTCTCTGACCCCCGAGGCGGAATGAACCGTTACCTCTTTAAATTCGTAAATAATCTGAGGTTACGGGGCAAGATTCTGGTCCTGGTCCTTCCTCTCGTGATCCTGCCGATCTTCCTCATCGGTACGGTCATCGGCGTCATTGCCACCCAGCAGGCCTACCTCGGCATCACCCAGACCAGCAAGGATGACCTGGACCACATGGCCCTCTTCACCCTTGACCTGCTGGACTCTCACCATCAGCAATTTCAGGTTTACAAGCAGGACAAGCAGCGGGTCATCCGCGACGAACTCAAGACCCTGACCGACCTCGCCTACAGCCTGGTGGAAACCCAATACCAGCGTTTTCAAGAGGGGCGTCTGCCCCTGAGCGAAGCGCAGAATCTGGCCCGTCAGGCCCTGAAAAATGTCAGTTTCGGCGAAAGCGGCTACACCTATGTGTTGAACAGTACCGGCGACCTGCTGGTGCATGTGGCCCGCGAGGGGCAGAACATCCTCGACGAGAAGGACGAGGACGGCCGCTATTTTATCCGCGCCCTCATTCAGAACGCCGTCAAATCCGACGGGCAACGGGTTCTCTACAGCATCTACCCCTGGCGTAACGAGGCCCTGGGGGATCGCCTGCCGCGCAAGAAGATCGTCGCCTACCGCCATTTCCGTGACTGGGACTGGATCATTGCCACCGGCGGCTACGTCGAGGAGACCTACGAAGACGAAGCCTTCGAAAAGCAGTCGATGGAGGATCTCAAGCTCAAGCTGCAAAGCAAGAAGGTGGGCAAGACCGGCTACATCTTCTGCATGGATAAAAACGGCGTCCTCACTGCCCATCCCGAGGCGGAAGGGCAAGATGTCAGCGCCAGTCAGGATTCGGACGGCAACTTCTTCATCCGCGAGATGCTGGAAAAGAAAAACGGCTGGATTCGCTACCCCTGGCGCAATGTCGGCGATGCCCAGGCACGGATGAAAATCGTCCGCTATCGCTACTACCAGCCCTGGGACTGGATCGTGGCGGTCGGTTCTTACGAAGATGAATTCTTTCACGAAGCCAACGTCATCAAATGGCGGATCATGGCGGTGATGCTCCTCATCCCCCTGATGGTCGGGAGCATGGCGGTGGTGCTACTGGTCATCGCCTCGCGGGTCTTGACCGAGCCGATCCGGAACATGATCGAAGTCATCCGCGCGGTCAAGAGGGGGCGCCTTGACCAGCGTATGACCGTCGAATCGACGGACGAACTCGGCGAACTGGCGCTGGCCTTCAACAAGATGATCAGCCTGCTCGGCCGCAACCGCGAGATGGAGGCCTCCCTCGCCCAGCAAGGGAAGATGGCCTCCCTCGGCGTGCTCTCCTCGGGCGTCGCCCACGAAATCAACAATCCTCTCGGGGTCATTCTCGGCTATGCCAGCTACATGGAAGGGAAGATGGACCCCGAGGAGCCCTACTACAAGTTCATCCACGAGATCAAACGGGAGAGCAAGCGCTGCAAGAAGATCGTCCAGGATCTCCTCAGCTATGCCCGCACCCCGAAACCCTCCCTGATCGAGACGGACATCAACGACCTGCTCCAGCAGATCGTCGATTTCGCCGCCAACCATACCGACATGCACCATGTCCAGGTCCGCAAGGAGTTCGCCGCCGACCTGCCGCCCATCTGGGTAGACGCCGATCAGTTGCGCCAGGTGGCGATCAACCTGATTCTCAACGCCGGCGCCGCCACCAGCGAAGGCGGGGAACTGACGGTCAGAACCGTCCGCAACGAGCCCTGGCTCGACATCGTCTTCGCCGACAACGGCGCCGGCATCGCCGAGGAAAACCAGGAAAAGATCTTCGAGCCCTTCTTCACCACCCGGGCGCGGGGCACCGGTCTCGGCCTGGCGATCACCAAACAAATCATCGAACAGCACCGGGGCAGAATCGTCCTGGAAAGCGCGGTGGGCCGGGGGACGACGATCACCGTGCGCCTGCCCCTATCACGAGAGGATGAGCTGGATGGTCCCGAAACGGATTTTGATCATTGACGACGAGGCCGGCCTCTGCCGGATGATGGAGGCGATTCTCGCCGACAGCGGCTATGCCGCCAAGGGCTATACCCGTTCCTTCGAAGCGGTGGAGGAATACCGCCACGGCGACTGGGATCTGGTGATTTCCGACATCAAGATGCCGGGGATGGACGGGATTGAGGTCTTGAGCCGGATCAAAGCCAAATCCCCCGACATCCCGGTGATCATGATCACCGCCCACGCCACCGTCGACATGTCGATCCAGGCCCTGCGCAAGGGAGCCTACGACATGCTGACCAAACCCTTCGAACCGGAGGAACTGCTCTACCGGGTCAAGAACGCCCTCAAGCACAATCAGCTGCTCACCGAAAACCGCGAACTGCGCGACGAACTGGCGGGAAAATTCCGCTTCGACAACATCATCGGCGACTCGCCGCAGCTCAAGGAGTTGCTGCACAAGGTCGAGAAGATCGCCATTCGCGACACCTCGGTGCTGATCACCGGCGAATCGGGGACCGGCAAGGAACTCATCGCCCAGGCGGTGCACTACAATTCGCCGCGCAAGGGCAAACGCTTCGTCGCCATCAACTGCGGCGCCCTGCCCGAGAGCATTCTCGAAGGGGAACTCTTCGGCACCAAGAAAGGGGCCTTCACCGGCGCCACGGAAAACCGCCAGGGCCTGCTCGAAGCGGCGGACGGCGGCACCCTCTTTCTCGATGAGGTCGGCAATCTGCCGATGAACGTGCAGAAAACCCTGCTGCGCTTTTTGCAGGAGAAGGAATTCCTGCGCCTCGGCGACACCAAGCCGATCAAGGTCGATGTGCGCATCATCTCCGCCACCAACTCGGACCTGCTCGCCGAAGTCAAGGCCGGAACCTTCCGCGAGGATCTCTACTACCGGCTGAACGTGGTCAATCTCCACCTTCCCCCCCTGCGCGAACGGCGCAAGGACATCCCGTTGCTTGCCGCCCATTTCATCAAGCTGCAGAACGAGAAGTTCGGCACCGAAATCCGCGGGCTCTCCCCCGAGGCCTTCCAGGCCGCCTGCGACTTCGGCTGGCCGGGGAACATCCGCCAGCTGCGCAACGTCATCGAGGCCTGCATGGCCATCGAAAGCGACGAATGGATCAGCCTGCCGGTCCTCGCCCAGTTCATCGACATTGGCGCGCCGCCGGTGGCGGACGCGAATGAGGGGGACGGCTATTCCGCCGCCCTCGGCCGCTTCGAGACCAACTACCTCATCGGCCTGCTGCGGAAAAACGGCGGCAATATTGAATCGGCGGCGCGGGAAGCGGGGATGAACATGGCGACGATCTACCGCAAAATCAAAAAGTACGACATCAAAAAGGAAGACTATTCGTAAAAAACGTCTTGCACGATTGCAAAAACCGACATTTCCTCCCTGGCACTTTCGCGAACCCGAAATATCCTTTCTGGTATATTTTCTTATTTAAGTAAATATCTAGAATTATAACTTTTTCTAAAAAAGGTCAGGGTGATCGCTCGCCGGCGGCCCTTCCTCCTCCCATTTATCTCTTCGCAGAAATGCGAAATATCCGCCTTTCGAAACCCCGCGCGCCACCTCCCGTTTTTCAATCCAACCAACCGTTTTTATTGAACAAGTCTTTTTATTTCCCTTATTCCCCCGGCTTGGTACGGTGGTTGCTCTAACTGGAGCGAGGCATTTTCCGTCTCCACGACCGCGATTCGTTCTTCGCATTCGGAACTCACACCATGGGCTGTCCATTTTACGGCAAAAACGAAGATCTCTGCGATGTCGGGTGCGGCTACATCTCCCCCCACGACGCCAAGATCATCAGCCAGTTCTGCTCGACCCAGCCCGAGGACTGCCCCCGTTACCAGTATCTGATGGAGCGCGAAACCGAACCGGCGACCCGGCCGGTGGCAGCAGCACCGACACCGCTGCCGGAGCCCGGGGAGACTTCCCCCGGCCGCACGCCAAAACCGGTTCCGCCGAAACCGTCCCGTCCCCTTCCGGCGCGCCCTTTCAGCACCCTCCCCCCCCTGGGACTGCTCTGCTTCGGCCTGACGACTCTCATCTTCAGTCTGTACCTGACCGCGCTCCTCCCCCTGCCCGAGTGGCTCTTCGATTTCGCCATTCTCGCCGGAGGGCTCGGGCAATTTACCGTCGGCGTTCTGGAATGGGTCAAGAAGCGCTATTTCAGCGGCGTCGCCCTCTCCGCCTACGGCTTTTTCTGGCTCTCCCTGCCCCTTTTGCTCCCAGCGACGGGGGCCACGCCGGTGCCGGCGCTCACCGCCTATCTCCTGCTCTGGTGCCTCTTCGGAGCCGTGCTGATGGTTGCCTCCCTGCAAATCAACCGCGCCCTGCCCTGGGTCTTCGGCACCAGTTCCCTGCTCCTCTTCCTGCTCGCCGCCGGCCACGCCACCGGCTACCGCCCTCTTGAAATCGCGGCGTTGCTGACCGGATTTGCTTGCGCCGCGGCCGCGCTGCACAACTTGCGCGGCGCTCCCCGCCCCATGCCCCCGGAATCCCCCTCCCGGTCGTCTTTTAACACCCGCCCCGCCGACTTCCGCCGCCACTGATTTCATGAAAGCTTGATGTTTTCTTTTCCAACCATCAACCGATCAGAGCCGAAACGGTGGGCTTGTAGGGTTGCGTAAAAACTCTCCGACTGGAGTAGTCTCAGGGCAAAATATTGAAAGTGACGCGGCACCTGCCTTGGCGCTATTTTTGGGCTTTTCGTTTCAACTTTCATCTGGTATAAAACCAATCTCGTCGTTTCTTGGCATTCATTAATTACTATTTGGGGGTTTGCTTGGCGGGCTTAGCGAAAACAGCGCTTTTGATAATTACCGGTGTAATTTCACCGCCTATCGTTACAACCACCAAGGGCAACTGACACGGCTCACAAACGCGTTGGGCCAAAACACCCTGCTTTCCTATGGGGGCGCCAACTGCACCAACTGCTCCGGCATCGACCAGTTGACCTCACTTATCGATGCCAAGAACCAGCAGACACACTTCACCTATGATCCCATTGGCCGTTTGGTCGGCGAAACCGACCCCCTGAATCAGACCACAGCTTTTCACTACGGAGCATTTCCCTCCCCCGACGCTATTTCAACTCCCGATGGCATCACAATCGGCTACACGTATGACGCGTTGCGTCGCTTGATCCAAAAAAGCGTACCAAATCTCGGTGAGACCACCTTCGCTTATGACAGTCGCGGCAATGTTATTGCCGCAGCCAATCCCTCGGTTTCCTATGCCCTCACATACGATGGAGCCAACCGTATCGTCTCTGTCAACGACAGCCGCGGTTATGTCATTAACTACCAATATGACCAAGCCGGCAATCGAACCAGTACTGTTTTTCAGCCCGGGACCCCCGACGAGCGCAACATCGTCGTTGATTATGACGACAATCGACGACCTGTTACTCTTTCTTCTTCGGCCGGCACCTTCGAGTTCGCCTACGACCTGCTCGATCGACGCACCACGCTGGTTTATCCTAACGGCGTTGCCACGGCCTACGGTTATCATCCCAAAGGGGGCCTGCTAACGAATATCGACACCCCACAGGTTGATCTCACCATCGACTACCTCGAACACGACAAGGTCGGCAACCGCAAGCAGAGAAGCGAAAACGGCGTGACCACCAGCTACAGCTACGACGAAACCTATCGCCTCACTTCCGCCGTCACCGGCGCGTCGGCCGAGAACTTCACCTACGACGCCGTCGGCAACCGCGAGAGCGGCCCCACGATCAAGGATACCGCCGACGTCGCCTACGAGCACGACGCCGGGAACCGAATGCTCAAAGGGCGCAAGTTTGACTACGCCTACGACGTTCGCGGCAATCAACGCTACCGCTACCTCTCGGCGGATCGGAGCAAATTCTGGGAATACACCTGGGACGGCGAAAATCGTCTGCGTCAGGCCGCGCTGACCCTCGGCGGCCAGGTGGTGCGCACTCTCAACTTCAAGTACGATCCCTTTGGTCGCCGCATTGAGAAACAGGTGAGCGACACCGCAAGCACCGTCACCACCAGTTACGTCTACGACGGCGAGGACATCGTCTTCACCACCGTCAACGACGGCACCGCCACCACGACCAGCCACTATGTCCACGGCCCCGGCATCGACGAACCCCTGGCCCAGATCACCAATGGAACCAGCACCTACTACCACGCTGACGCCCTCGGCAGCATCGTCGCCCTGACCGACGCCTCCAAGAACGTCGTCCAGCGTTACAGCTACGACGCCTTCGGCATGGTCACGGCGCAAAACCCCGAGTTCGCCAACGCCTATACCTTTACCGGGCGGGAGTGGGATCGGGAACTGGGTCTGTATTATTACCGGGCACGGTATTATGACCCTATGGAGGGGCGGTTTATATCAAGGGATCCGATTGGGTTTGCCGGGGGGGATGTTAACCTCTACGCATACACTGGAAATGACCCCGCGAATAGATTAGACCCTTATGGTGAAAGTTCTCTGACACCATTTGAGAAAGCCCTGCGGGCTCTTGCTAAGGCCCTTGGGTACGCCGAAAAAGCAGATACTGCTCTGGATACTGCGGAATTAGTAGGTGACTCTCTCGCAATGACTTGTGCTGAAACGCCTGAAGAAAGACGGCAAAGACAAAGAGATATGGTCGTAGACTTGATAAATATTGGTGTTGCTACGCCACCATTTGTGGATGCTGTAGATAAAAATAAAAGAAATGCCGTTGATATTATTGTTGATCGGATGAACGAGACCGATGCGGTTTATAAAGAGCTATTCCCTGAATAAGAGATATTCTGTAAAGACTTATATGATAAACAAAATAGCCTTACTCAATAATGAATATCCGAAAATAATTATCGAGTCATCTGTCGTTGTTTTTGTCGCATTACTTCTCGGTGGAAGAGACTTATTGATAGCTTTTTTGATTTCAACTTTATTGTATTTGCATGCTAGGTCATCTAAAATGTCCTATGTAATGGTAGGGGTTTTTTCAGTTGTTTTGTTTTTTTTCATGCTGTTTTATTTGAATATAACGGATGGTCTCGAAGATTTTTTGCTTTTTAGGCTTGATGAAATAATTAAAAACAAAAAAATATTAACAATTTATGTTTCACTGTTTCTTTTTATTCAGTCATTTTTTGGATATTTAATACACAGAATAAGGAATAGTGATTAGTTTATGATTTCAAGAATTTTCATTGCTAGTATATCTTTTTCTTTTGTGATGTTTTCTTCTTTTTATCTTATGAAATATCACACTATGTATAATAAAATAATCATTAGTGATGAGATGCTTTCACTAGCAAAACAAGAGGCTGCTTCTCAGGAAGATGGTAAAGAAAAAGCAGATAAATTTAGAAAGTATCTGGAGGCATTGTTTGTTTCAACGGGCCATGTTTCTCAAGTTAACAATGAAAATGGTAGCGTTATCATATTAGAACAATCAGAAGATTTGCAGTTGAAAAGAGATAGATATGTTAAGGCAATCAATGAGTTAGAAAAAAGCAGCAGTGTCCGGTTAAGAAGTTGCATACGCGCCGAAGTCTAAATCGATGAAGCCTGGCGGCGTCACGCCGGCGGCAACGTCTTCGGCCGCTTCGTTGCGGATTTTGTTGCGTAACTCGCGAACCCT
>NZ_FOJJ01000006.1 GCF_900111775.1 Desulfuromonas acetexigens
AAGAGTAAAGCGACACGCTGATGGTCAAAAAACGAATTAATTTGGTTCTGACATGAAACAGTCTCTGCTACACTCTGATCCAAAGCGTCATCTCCTGAGGGTAGATTGGTTGTTTGGCGACAACCCATTCTATTACAGTTGATGGCGCTTTTGTTTAATTATTTCAGATATTTATTTTTTGTGCGTGCCTGCGAAAGTTGAGTCAATTTGTAAAGACGCCCCTTTTCGGTGAGCAGTTCGTGCTCGCCGTAGGGGTTGTCGGCGAAGTCGATGCGGTATTCGGCCTGCTCCGCCTTCTCCCGCCGTTCGTCGAGCACCCGCTTGATCATCCCTTCGCGGGTATAGGTCTGACCCGAGCCGGCTTCGGGAAACTCCTCCCGCGCCAGAAAGTCGGAGAGTTCCAAGAGCCCCGCCACCGCATGGTGACACCCGGCCTCGGCGGCGCGGCAGTTACAGCGGGTGACGACGCCGTCGGCGGTCAGTTCGACAACCAGGTCGAAGTCCTTGAATTCATCGTCGATGGCGATATGAAAATGGTCCCGGGCACAGGTCAGCATTTGGCACTGGCCGTTGACGTAGAGGGCATGGGCCTTGCGCAGAACCAGAGGCGTAACGGCGGGCCGGGTCTTGACGGCAGCGAGGTGGTTCTTGATCAGATCAAGCATGGAGGACTCCGGAAATGAAAATGACGGGGCAAGTTGCCCTGTGTTCAGGTTGGTTCCCAGCCTGTTTTCGTGCGGCCGCGAGCTAGATGTTTTCATCCAGCCACTGACGCAGCCAGGCGTAGGCGATCCGTTCCTGTTCCAGGCGAATATGTTCGCCCAATGCGTTGCCGCGCAGCGTCTCGTAAAGCCGGCGCTCCGCTTCGTCGAGGTGGGCAAGTTCCGCCAGACAGCGTTTTCCCGCCTCTTCGCTCACCCAGAGGTGGCGGAAGGCCAGCAGGGTCTCCCGATTCATGAGCATGGAGCGTACCTGGGGAAAATAGCCGCGCAGTTGCGAGAGGATGCCAAAGCCGTGGGTGTCGATGTCCCCCCAGTAGAAGATCTCCCTCTCCCGCAACCAGTCGGCGTCCTTGATCGCCTGGACACCGTAGCCCAAACCGAAGATCACCAGGGCATCGGCGACCGGGGGGAAACTGAGGCCGTTGATCTTGTTTTCGGTGATAAAAACCCGGCGGCCGGGGAGGTTGCAAGTAAGAAACTGACTCAGAGGAATGCTCAGGTCGTTGAGGCCGAAAGGGGCGGCCAAAGCCGGGTCGAGCAGACGCAGACGCACCAGTGGCTCGTCGTAGCGCAGACCGAACCGACGCTCGAAGCCAGCACCGGCCAGATTGGTGACGGTCCGGTCGACGGCATCCTCCGGCAGAAGGATATCGAGCATTTCCCGCAAAATACGCCGATGCTGTTCGACGAACTTGCTGTCGACGCCGGGGATGTCCAGCTCCCGCAGATAGCGCCCCGGGGCGGGGTTGCGCAGAAAATAGGCGCAGACGGCCAACAGCCGCGGCCAAACCTCCCGACCTTCCAGCACGTTGAAGGGAGACTGTTCCAGCCAGGGACGCAGCAACGGATGGGCGGCCAGGGTCACTTCCGTCAGCTCGCGAAAACAAACAAAGTCCCGCTGTCGGCCGATGAGACGGAGCAAATCGGCAAGGGTTTCGAAATAGATGCGGGAAGGGAAACGCTGTTCGCCTAGCTGACGGTGATTGACGGTGGAAAAATCCAACGAATAGCCGAACCCGCGGGACTCCTTGCCGGCTTCCCGCAGCGACAGCATCCAGGCGCGTACTTCGGCGAAACGCTCCAGCACCTCCTTCCCGGTCGGCTTGCGAAACGGGATATCGAGAGGGAAAAGTTCCTCGCCGCGCAGGTGAGCCCGCAGCAGCAGGCCGCTCTGCCAGATTTTTTCCGCCTTCGTCCTGATTTCTCCGGGGCCGATCATCCCTCCCTCGTCCCGCGGAATCGTTCCTTCTCCTCCCGGTATTCCTCCAGGGTCAGGTTGCGCAGCACCGAGTTGGCTCCGCCTTCGTTGTGAACATAATGCACCGAGCGGATGTAGTCCTCGATAACGTGGATTTTCTGCAGCGGGGTGACGATGAGCAGTTGCAGGTGGAGTTTCTTGAAAAGCTCCAGACCGTAACGGGTGCTCTCGTCCGAGCCCTTGCCGAAGGCCTCGTCGATGACCACGAAACGGAAGGAGCGCGACTGCACCGCCCCCCACTCCAGACCGAACTGATAGGCCAGGGCCGAGGCGAGAATGGTATAGGCGAGCTTCTCTTTCTGACCGCCCGACTTGCCCGAGGCGTCGGAGTAGAATTCCCGCTCGCTGCCGTCCTCCTGCCAGCGCTCGCTGGCCGAAAAGGCGAACCAGTTGCGCACGTCGGTGACTTTGCGGGTCCAACGGCGGTCGAGATCGACGAGCCCTTCGCGGCCGTTGAAGCGGTCGATGAGGCTTTTGACCTGGAGAAACTTGGCCTCGTTGTAAATTTCGGTCTCTTCCATGTGGGAGAGGCACTGGCGGACATCCTGCTGGAACTCCCGCACCTCGGCGTCCTGGGTCTTGTCCATAACCAACTCGATGTAGGTGCCGGGGTTGTACTCGATCTGCCGCAGCGAGCCGTTGATGGTCTCGATCTTCTTGGCGATCTGCTGGCGCTCCTTGTCGAGTTGGTTCTGAAAGAGGGCGACGCTGTTGATCGTTCCCTCGTTGAGCAGTTGCTTGAAGCGTTCTTCGTGGCGGGGCAAATCCTGTTCCTGCAAGGTTTGCAACATCGTCTCGAACTCGCCGAGGGCTTCGAGGCCGGCGTCAACCTCGGCGGTTTCGGCGGGATAGGCGTTTTTGTAGACCTGCATGGCACCGACGAGCTTTTCGGTCAGTCGCCGATTCTTCTTCTCGTCGCCGTCAAGTCGAGCCTGGATCGCCTCCCGGGTTTCCCGTTGCGCCTTGTCGATATTCTGCAGATTAAGACTCTGCAGACAGAAAGGATCAATTTTCGGGAACCAGATCCGGCGCTCTTCCTCGGTCAACAGCTCTCTGAGTTGGCGGGCCTCGGCGAGTTCGGCGCGGCGGGTCTCCAGACGCTCTTCCTGCTTGCCCCCCTCTTTGCCCAAATCGCCCTGCCGCTTCTCTTTGAGTTCCAGTTCCTGACGGGTCAGTTCCAGTTGATTCCGTAACGCCTGCAAGGTATCGGAGCTACGTTCGATCTCGGCCTTTTCCTCCAGTAGCGACTGGATGCTCCGGGCCAGGGGCGCCCAGTGAATCTCGCCGTAGTCGACGAACTTGAGCAGATCACGCACCGCGTCTCGCCGCCCGGTCTGTTCCTGCTGCCGCTTGCCCAACGCGGTCAGTTCGTCGGTCAGACGCCGGGCTTCGACCTCCATTCCCCGCCTCACCCCCTCCAACGCGCGGATCTTTTCTTCGTTGCTCCAACCCAGCACATAGCGACTGCGATCAAGGATGGAACTGCGATCATCCTTTTCGTGGCGCTGACCGCCGGACTTGATCTGGCCGCTGCGGGTGAGCGCCCGGGGAAGACGGCGAAACTGTTCCAGATCGTCGCAGCAGCGATAATCGAAACGCTCCCGGAGATGCCGCTCCAGCCAAGGGTAGGAGAGGCTGTCGGGTTTGATGCGCAGTTTGCGCACCAAAGCGTCGGTCTCCGGCGGAAGCTGACGGTTGGTACCCTCTTCCTCGCGGACGCGGAAGTAAACCAGGCGTCCGCGCAGATTGGTCCGATCGACATACCGGCAGACGTCCTTGTAGAGATCCTCGGGGACCAGGAGGCTCAAGGCAAAATTGTGCAGCAGGCGCTCGATGGCCCCTTCCCACTCGGCGGCGGCCTCATCGACCTGCAGCAGTTCCCCGGCAAAGGGAAGCCGGCTTTCATCGACACCGAGGATCTGGGCCATCTCGCGGCGGAGTTCCAGATTATTCAGCGGGATGTTGTTCTTGCGCCGACGCAGGGAATCGAGTTCGTCGTCGACCCGGGCGCGCTCTTTTATCAGTTCCTGCCGGGAAACGCTAAGATCGATCTCGCGCTTGCGGATTTCCTCAATCACTGTTTCAATTTCGGTCAGCAGTGCGCGGGCGCTGTTGACGTTGCGATAAAAATCCTCCTCGCTGTGAACCGTCGGCAGCTCCAGCTTCGCCCCGTGGCCGCGATACTCATCCTCCCGCTGTTGCTTTTTCTCCCGCTCCCGCTCCAAGCCGGCGATCTCCTGCTCCAAGGCCTGCAACCGGCGGCCGCCGCTTTCGTCGATACAGGTCTTGAGCTCCCCCTCCTTATGCCGAAGTTGGCCGATCTCTTCCTTGAGGACGGCCAAGTGATGGCCGATCTTCTTGACCTCCGTCTCCAGGGATTCGATCTGGGCCTCCAGCAGCCCTTCCTTATGCCGGGCGAAATAAGCCACCAGTGCCTCGCGGCAACAACGCAGATCTTCGATGGCGACGCTCAGCTCGCGGAAGCGGTGTCCGTCCTCGACCAGGGGCGCAAGCCGTCCGATCTGCTCCTTGGCCTTGAGCACCGCCTCGTGGGCGCGATTCAAGTTGTCGAAATTTCGGCGCAGTTCCTCGATACGACTTTCCACCTCGCCTTCGTCAAGCATGTGGTTGCGCACAAAGTCGGTGAGGTTCCCCACCGATTTCATGGAGACGGTCTGGTAAAAGAGTTCAAGGGCCTGCTCGTTCTGGATGCCGAACAGATGACGGAAGCGGGTGCCGTACTCCTTGAAATTTTCCAGCACCTCGACCCGGGGAAGGCGCTTGAGGCGTTTTTTCAGATCGAGGATGTCGCTGCCGAATCCGCTGAAATGCTCGGCAATGCTCAAAGGCCCCTGGGCGACGACGAAGAAGCGCTCCGGATTACGCTTCTGGTCCTTCAGCCAGAAGACCTGGGCCAGAGTGACGGACTGAGAAAAACCTTCGTTATGGAACTGGGCAAGGAGCACCGTGTAGCTATTCTCGTCGCGCAGGGCGATGGCTTTGGCCGATTGGGTCAGATCGTCCTTGGCGCTTTTGTACTCGCCGCGGATGTAGGAATAGAGAGAGCGCTCCTTCCCCTCGGCGCCCGCCGCCTTGTTGTACACGATGCGGTGGTGGGGAACGAGCAACGTGGTCACGGCGTCGACCAGGGTCGACTTGCCCGAACCGATATCGCCGGTGAGCAGCGCGTTGTGCCCTTGCGGGGCAATGGCCCAGACATGACGGTGAAAGGTTCCCCAATTGAGAACTTCGAGACGTCGCAAGCGAAAACCGGTGGCCGTATCGTCGGCGGCGAAATCAAGCGAGAGCGTCTGCATGGGCTTGGTATGCCTCCAGTTTTCGATCCAGATCGCCGAGCCAGTCGGCATCGACCAGCGCCTTGAGAATGCGGCGCACCTCGAAACGTTCTTCGTCGCCTTTGAGGGGACGCAAAAAGCCGTAGTCGGCCACCTTGCGAATATGACTTTCGATCTGCTCCACGGTCTTGGCCTCGTTGCTCCCCTCGGGGAGAAAGACCCGCATCATGTCGACGATCTCCCCGCGACTGAGAATCACCCGCGTTTCACCGCCGGCGGCATCCTGCTCAATCAGCTTCTTGCGCAACAGCACACAGAGCAGACTCAACGGATAGCTGAGCTGGCGCCGCTGCACCAGACGCGGCAGGGGCGCCGCCTCGTCATCCTCGACGGCCTCCTCCGGGCGCTGGCGAAGGAAAGCGTACCCCTCGGTTTCATCGAGCAGCACCAGCAAGCCAAGGACCGCCACATAGTCGCGCACGGCATTCTGGTAGGTGAGCAGATCGCGCCACAGCTCGGGGTTTTTATCCTGGTAAAGAACCCCTTTGAAGAGGGCAATCAACACCAGCGATGCCTGGTGGGGAAGATTCAGATAGGCGTTCATGGGATCCCCGCAAAATGTGATATCGGATGGAGAACCGTCAGAGGGACGGCATTCGGCATCCTCACCGGGTGAAAATCACCTTCGGCAACTCGATGTTACGGATTCGCCCCTCAGTGGCGGCAACCATCAGGGTTTCGGTTTCGTCTTCGGCCACCAGCGCCTTGTCGTCCCGATCCGCCAAGCTCAGGTAGGCCACCACCTCGGCCAACCCCTTGCGAACGGGGAACTCCTCCACCAACTGTCGCAGCGAAACCTGGGAACGACTCTGCAGCGCCTTGCGGATGTTGGCGCGCAGCAGCGCCTCATCGACATAATTTTGTCGGTACAGGGCCAGGGCGTCGACTTCCGCCTCCCCGGCGGTGATCGTCGCGGAATCGATCCGCGGGCTTGTCGGCGGTACGAAGAGAGAGCGCGCCATGACCAGATCGAAATCGGGCTTCACGTCGTCCAGTTCGGCAAAGTCCCGTTCCAAAGGGGGATTGTCCTTAATCGCCACCGCCTGCTTTTCGATCCCCTTGACCAGCTCCATGATCCGTCGATCCTCCAAATAGGCCTGATCATCGAGATACTTGCGCAGCTGTTCGACCAGCAGGTTGTTGGTTTTGTAGACCTTTTCGCCGGCATCGAGAAGCGAGAATTTGATCCCGGCGAGAAAAGGATCGGGAGCGAGCAGGCGTATTTCCTCCAAGGCGAAAACCGCCTCCAGCAACTCGGCCAGCTCGGCCTGGCGGGGAGCGGACATGAGGAACTCCCAGAAGGCGCGGAAGCTTTTCCCCTGATCCGAATCCCAGATCACGTCCTGCTCGCGGAAGATCTCGTCGAGCAGCCGCCCCTTGGTCTGGTCGCTGACGGCGATACGTTCTCGGGTTGCCCGGTCAAGGGCGCGAAAGTTGTATTCCACCTGGCGGAAATCGGAAAGGAGCCGCCGAGCGGTCTCTTCCACCTGGAAATAACGTTCCTTGATGCGGGTCGGGTCGACGGGATCGATCACCCCGCCGCGGATGCGCTCGATTTCGGCCTCGATCGTCGCCTGCCGGCACTCCAACTCGGCGATGCGCGCCGCCGGATCCTGCCGGGTCAAGCGCACGATCTCCCGCAGCAGTTCGAAGACCGTCAGCAAGCGCGACTCGGTGCCGACGAACTGCCGCTCTTCCAGGCTCTGTAACCATTCCACCGCTTTTTCGGTGGCCGGGGTCAGATCGAATTCGGGTTCGTCGCTGCTCCCAGCGTAATATTTACGCAGAAACGGTGTCTTCCCGCCGGCCCAGTCCTCGAGGTACTGGCGGGCCGTTTTGGGATATTTCCCCTCGCCGTGAATCTCCCGCAGATGATAGAGGTAGTCTTCCAGGGAGGTGGTCAGATCGGACTGCGAAATCGAGCGCCGGTTACTCCGAATGAATACCCGGAACAGAAAACTGATGATCAGCGGAGCGTTGTCGGCGGCCAGCAACCGCAGCGTAGGATGGGTCTGTTTGAGTTTTTCGAGGTAGTCGTGATCCATAGGGAACGACAGTAAAGGAAGGGTGCCGTCGAAGTCAATAAACGCTTTATCGCGAGTGCCCCCGCCGCTGTGATCATGGACAAATCTTAACGGATGATTTAACGTGAGAGACAAAATCACCACGCCTTCGCATCGTTTGCCGGAAGGATTCGATCATGGAAGAGCTTCTGACCCTGACCAATTTCAGCCAGCAGGTGGCGGCGGGAACGCCGCTGCTCTACATCACCACCGACAACGAGAGCCGCACCGAGGCGCTCATCACCCATGCCGCCCTCCATGCCATCAAGGGGATGCCCGGCCCCCTGGCCTGGAACTGCACCGTCGGCTTCCTCGGCCACGAGGGGACCCGCGAGCCGCTGGCCGGTTTGCGCTGGGCGGTGGAGCAGGAGGGTCCGGGGATCTTCATTTTCAAGGATCTCGACTGGTTCTGGCATGACAATCCCTTCATCCAACGCACCCTCAAGGATTTTTCGGCGGTGCGCCGGCCACCGGGCAAGACCCTGATCTTCATGGGCAGCCGCCCCGACATTCCGCCGGCCTTGCGCGAGGAGTTCCTGCTCCTTGACCACGGCCTGCCCGACCGCAAGGAAATCCAGGCCTTTCTTGAGAAAAACCGGGGCAAGGATCCCTTCATCGACCGCCTGCTCGCCGACGAAGACACGGTGTCGCGGCTGGTGGTCGCCGCCCAGGGACTCGATCTGCTCAATCTCGATCGGGCGCTGCGCCTGGCCCGGGTCAGCAAGGGGGGCGGGCCGGACGAGGTCGTCGCCGCCCTCTTCCGCACCAAGAAGCAGCAGTTGCGCAAAAGCGGGATCATGGAGTTCGTGGAGAACGATGTCACCGCCGACCAGCTCGGCGGCATGGAAAATCTCAAGTCCTGGATGGAGAAACGTGAAAAGGCTTTTGGCGCCGAAGGACTCTCTTCAGGCAAAAACCTGCCTCGGGGGGTACTGGTGATGGGCATCAGCGGTTGCGGGAAAAGCCTCTTTGTCAAGGCCATCGCCGCCCGCTGGCGCCTGCCGCTGGTGCGGCTCGACATGGCGACGGTCTACGAAGGCACCTTCGGTTCGCCGGAAAGCAGCCTGCGCAAGGCCTGCAAAACCGCCGAGGCCCTTTCTCCCTGCGTGCTCTGGATCGATGAGATGGAGTCGGGCATCTCCAACCAGGGATTCAAGGCCGAAGGCGGTCCCGCTTCGCGGGTGCTCGGCTACTTTCTCACCTGGATGCAGGAAAAGCGCCACCCAGTCTTCGTCGCCGCCACCGCCAACGCCATCGAGATGCTCCCCGCCGAAGTCCTGCGCAAGGGGCGCTTCGACGAAATCTTCTACGTCGCCCTGCCGGGGCTCTCGGAGCGGGAAGAGATCGTGCGCATCCACCTGCGCAAGCGCGGTTTCCCCATCGAAAATTTCGAACTGGGCATGCTCGCCCACGCCGCCAAAGGGTTTTCCGGCGCCGAAATCGAGCAGGCGGTGGCCAGCGCCGGCTTTGAGTCGTTGGCCCAAAACCGCGCCATGACCCAGCAGGACATCATGGAAGCAATCAGCCGTACCGTCCCCCTGTCGGTCACCATGGCCGAACAGATCAAGAAGATCGAAGCCTGGGCTTTCAAGCGGGCGGTTCCGGCCAGCGCCGGAGCCCTGCGCTAGCCCCCCATCCCTCTCTCAAGGAGAACTGCTATGAACTGGATCAAGCTCTTCGTCGTCCTGCTCCTCGCCAGCCAATTGAGCGGCTGCTTTCTCACCAAGGTCGTCAGCGTGCCGATGCGCGCCGTCGGCGCGGTGATCTCCATCATTCCCGTCGCCGGAAATACCGCCCATGACGCCATCGACGGCGCCGCCGACGTGGTGGACGACGTCCCCATCTGATCCCCCCCACCCCGCCGCGTCCGCCCTTGCGACGGACGCGGCGTTTTTCACACAAGGAGATCGCCATGCCTCTCCCCGCGACCATGCGCGCCATGGTTCTCGAAGCGGGACAGCGCCGGCTGCGCCAGCAAACGCTCCCCCTGCCCCGCCCTCTCGCCGGACAAGTATTGATCAAGATCCACGCCTGCGGCGTCTGCCGCACTGACCTGCATATCGTCGATCTGGAATTGACCGAACCGAAACTTCCCTTGATCCCCGGCCATGAGATCGTCGGCACGGTGGTGGAGGTCGGCGCGGGCAGCAGCCCCTTCAACATCGGCGACCGGGTCGGCGTCCCCTGGCTCGGGCAGACCTGCGGCAGCTGCCGCTACTGTCGCAAAGGGCAGGAAAATCTTTGCGCGCAGGCGAAGTTCACCGGCTACACCCTCGACGGCGGCTTCGCCGAATACACCGTCGCCGATACGCGCTATACCTTCCCCCTCCCCGCCGGATTTTCCGACCTCCATGCCGCGCCCCTGCTCTGCGCCGGACTGATCGGCTACCGCACCTACCGCCTGGCCGGAGACAACATCGAACATCTGGGCATCTACGGCTTCGGCGCCGCCGCCCACCTGGTCGCGCAGATTGCCGTCCATCGCGGGCAAAAAGTCTACGCCTTCACCCGCCCCGGCGATAGCGAGGCGCAAGACTTCGCCCGCCGCCTCGGCGCGGTCTGGGCGGGTGCGTCGATTGACATGCCCCCCGTCCCCCTCGACGCCGCCCTGATCTTCGCGCCAGCCGGGGAGCTGATCCCCGCCGCCCTGCGCGCCGTGGACAAGGGCGGACATGTCGTCTCCGGCGGCATCCACATGAGCGACATCCCTGCCTTTCCCTACCGGATTCTCTGGGAAGAACGCAAGGTCAGCTCGGTAGCCAACCTCACCCGCCGCGACGGCGAGGAACTGCTCGCCCTCGCCGGAGAAATCCCCCTGCGAACCGAAGTCGTCCCCTTCCCTCTGGAAGCGGCCAACGAAGCCCTTGACCGATTGCGCGCCGGGCGCATCGAAGGGGCGGCGGTGTTGATGATGGATGACTGAAACGCTCGAAGTATTGACGAAAAAGCCCCGGCGTGAACCGGGGCTTTTGTTTTTGGCGGGTTATTTGTCGGAAGGCTTCGCCGGTTCTTTCCAGAAGAGCGGCGAAATGAGATAGGCCAGGGCCGCAACCAGGGAAATCAGCAGGGGCGCCGTATATTCGTCGCGGCGGAAGCCGAGGGCGAGCATGAAGAGAAACAGCCCGAGCACCAGAACCCGGACGATTTTGGGGATTTTCGGAAGGATCGTTCGCCCGAAGTGGGCATAGGGAACGCGGGAGACCATCAGCGCCGAGGTCACCAGAACGATGATGCCGTTGATCAGCGGACTGGGGATGAAGACGCAGGAGGTTCCGGCCAGCAGCGCCCCGGCCGGCGAGGGCATGCCGGAAAACGTGCCGACCCCGCCCAGCACCCCCGCCTTGCGCTTTTCAACGACGAAACGGACCAGCCGGTAGACCACCGCCGCCAGATAGAGTCCGCCGATGATCAGCCCCACACCGAGAGTGGGAAAGGACAGGGCGACCATCAACCCGACAGTAAGGCCGAAACTGGTGCCGTCGGCCACGTCGTCGAAGACTTCCCCCCGAGGGGTCGAGCCCCAGCGTTCCGCCGCCCGCCCGTCAAAGAGATCGAGAAACTGGCCAAGAAAGACCAGCCCCAAGGCATAGACCGGAGGATGTCCGGCGAGCAGCACATAACAGCCGGCCAAGCCGCAGACCAGATTCATGATGCTGAGGATGTTGGCGTACCAGTAATTGGGAACCAGCTTGAAGACGGTGGAGCAGAAAGCCAGCGCCGCACAGATCGCCATCAGGGGATAGATGGCCCGGCCAAGAATCGGCAGGGGGCCGTAGATCCATTCGAAACCGATCACGATAAGGAGCACCACCACCAGAAAGGTCTTAGCCTTGCCGAAGAGATTGGCCGCCTTGACCTTGCTGAAACGCCGCGAAACCTGGCCGATGACGTCAAAGAGCAGAAAGAGCCCCACCAGCAGCGGATCGAGCCAGCCGGTCCAGGCCATGTAGATGAGCATGGGGGAATACATAAGCTTGTCGGAAAAGGGATCGATGGTCTCCCCTTCCTCGGTGTGCAGATCACAGCGGCGGGCGATCTCCCCATCGGTGATGTCGCTGATCATCCAGAAAGTAAAAAAGAGAAAACAGAGACGGGGAAAGTCCAGATGCAGCAGCAGTACCGAAATGAAACCCATGGGATAGCGGGCGCGGCTGATGGCGTTGGGATGCAGCCAGGCCCGGCTCCGCACCCAGGCGACCTGCTCGGGGGTACGCAGAAAGCGGATAACCAGAAAGCGTTCGATACCGAGCATCAACAGGACGGGAAGAATGATCTCCCACCACATGGCCATGTACGAAGTCATAAAATTGAGTGCCTGCGAAGAATGAGGGTTTCGAGAAAATGCCGGCGATGAATGCCGCTTCTGATTATCCCAGCCTCGCGCCGCTGTCAACCGCAAAAGTCCCGCCCCGTGCCAGGTCGGCGAGAAGTTCGTCGTAAACCGGCGCCAGCATCGCCCAGTCATAGTGGGCCACCAGCGACCGCGTCGGCGTCCGGCGGATGCTTCCCATGTCCCGGCACACCTCCGCCAACCGCCGGACCAGTTCATCGCAGTCGTGATAGAAAAATTCCTCCTGCCGCTCGATGGGGAGATGTTCCGGATAGGCCAGCCGTTTCGGCAGCAGCGGCCAGGTATCGCAATGGATGGCCTGGACCACGGCGGCGCCGAAAAAGTCATGGAACGAGGTCACCGGCAGGAGGTCGGCCCGGCGCAGCCAGGCGGCGTAGTCGGCAAAGCTCTCGACGAAGCCCCAGTGGACGATACGTCGCGCCAGCCGCCGCCGGGCCTCGGCGAAGATCGGCGGGAATTTGCGGAAAGACTCGCCGAGCACCGCCAGGGTGAAATCGACGCCCATTTCGTCCAGCCGGAACAGGGCGCGGAAGAACTCTTCGGGGTTTTTGTCGTACTCCCAGCGGTGGTTCCAGAGAATCAACGGCGGCCCGACCCGGGGCGGCGCGGGGCCGTCGAGGGCGCGCAGATCGAGGCCGAGGGGGAGGGTCCGGCTTTTGCCGGCGATGGCGGCGATGCTCTCCGGTTCGCGATGGTCGGGAAATGCGGCAAGGAATTCCGGCAGGGCGCCAAGAAAGGCGCGGCGGTGGTAATCGGAATTGAAGAGCACGTCGCCGGCGGCCAGGGCGCTTGCGTAGTTGATGAAGGCGTAATGGGCGTCACGGCATAAGGAAGGATCGGCATCGCCGGGGGACCAGGGGTAGGTGAGCTGGTTTTCGTGAAAGTAGAGGGCGACGGGAGTTCGCGCCGTCACCTTGCGGGTCAGGGCGAGAAAGGTGGCGAGATCGAGCACATCCGTGGCCAGCAGCAGATCGGGACGCAACCCCTCGGCAAGAAATTGCCGGGCCAAGGTCACGGCGCCGCCATGCATGCGCCACTTCCAGTGCCGTCCCTCCAACCCGAGAATCCGCACCCGGTGCCGGCTGTGGGCCGCATACTCCCTGGCCCAAGCCGCGTGCGAGCCGGTCAGATAGGGCTCCAGCAGGATGATCTCCAGCGGTTTATCCCCCATTTAGCACCAAGCACTCAGCACTTTTCACTCCTCTTCCGCCAGCCGCCGCGCCTCTTCGATCAGCGCCTCGGCCAGTTCGGCCTCGGGCACCTTGCGCACCACCTCGCCATGCCGGAAGAGCAGCCCCTGCCCCTTGCCGCCGGCGATGCCGACGTCGGCCTCCCGCGCCTCGCCGGGGCCGTTGACCACGCAGCCCATGACCGCCACGGTGATTTTCTTCGGCAGATCGTGCAGGCGCCGTTCGACCTCTTCGGCGATGGGGATCAAATCGATCTGGCAGCGGCCGCAGGTCGGGCAGCTGACGAAGACCGGGCCGCGCTCGCGCAGCTCCAGGGATTTGAGGATTTCCCAGCCGACCCGCACTTCCTCCACCGGATCGCCGGTCAGCGACACCCGCAGGGTATCGCCGATGCCGTCGTAGAGCAACGTGCCGAGACCGACGGCGCTCTTGATGGTGCCGCTCCAGGTAGTGCCGGCCTCGGTGATGCCGATGTGCAGGGGATAGTCGCAACACGCCGCCAGTTGCCGGTAGGCTTCGACGGTGCGGCGGATGTCCGAGGCCTTGAGGCTGATCTTGATCCGGTCGAAGCCGAGATCCTCCAGAATCCGCACATGGCCGAGGGCGCTTTCGACCATCGCCTCGGCGGTGGCATGGCCGTATTTCTCCAGCAGTTCCTTCTCCAGCGAGCCGCCGTTGACACCGATGCGGATCGGCACCGCGCGCTCGGCGCAGGCCTTGACGACTTCCCGCACCTTCCAGCGCTCGCCGATGTTGCCGGGATTGATGCGCAGCCCGTCGACCCCGGCGTCCAGGGCTATCAGCGCCAGCTGGTAGTCGAAATGGATGTCGGCGATGAGGGGAATCGGGCAGGCGGCGCGAATCGCCCGCAACGCCTCGGCCGCCTCCCGGTCGGGCACGGCGCAGCGCACGATCTCGCAACCGGCCTCGGCCAGATCGCGGATCTGCCCGAGGGTGGCGGCCACATCGCGGGTATCGGTGTTGCACATCGACTGCACGGACACCGGCGCGCCGCCGCCGACGGCGACCGAGCCGACCTGAATCCGGCGGGTTTTATGGGCCATGGACAGGACTCCTGGAGGATGGGGGAAAGTCGAGGGGAGGAGTTTACCGAGGGGATGGCGGACAAGTCAAGTTTCCGGCGGGTTCCGGGGACAGTATACGCAACTACGCGCGGGTTCCGGGGACAGTATACGCAACTACGCGCGGGTTCCGGGACAGTATACGCAACTACGGGTCGCAGACCGGGCGGTAGCCTGAGACGCGCCTTTCCCGGCCTATGAAAGTCGTGGCGGAAATCAATCTGGCGGCATGACGGAAATGTCCCCCTTTTTATCGCGATGCGGACGAAAAAGCCCCGCCGGGTTGGCGGGGCTTTTTTTGTCGATGGGATGCGAGGCGATCAGTGGCGGCGGCGCCAGGCCAGCAGGCCGAGCAGTCCGGTGCCGAGCAGCAGCAGGGTGCCCGGCTCGGGCGCGGGCAGCGCCCCCTGCCCCATGAGGTTGTCGTTGCCGCACTCCATGGTGAAATGGACGGTGAAGTCGGCGCCGTGCCCCAGGAAGGAAAGATCGACAAAAACGGCGTTGTGCCAGTCGCCGGCGAAACCGGTGTCGGTCAACCCGGCGACATAGCCCAGGCTCTGGTTCGCGGCCAGAACGGTGCCGCCGGACAGGTAGCGCCAGGGGTTCGACTCGTCGTTCTGGGCATAATAGACCGACGACATGAGAGTCGAAGCCCCCTCGTCCAGGCGGATCACCGCATAGGTCTTGGTGGCGAAATCCAGGTCGAGGACGAAATCGTAACCGAAGGTATCGTTGAGGGCCAGCGCCGGATAGGCCCCGCCGCTCTTGGTATTGACCGGCCCGTATTGCGCGTCGCCGTCGACGTCGATGAAAAGATCCCCGGAGGTAAAGGTATGGCCGCCGGAGGTCACCCCTCGCACGAAATCGTAGCCGCCGACCATGGCCAGGGTCGTGCCGCTGAGGAAGAACCCTTCGAGATCCCAGGCCTGGGTGGCGATATTGCCCGGCTCGACTTCGTTGTCCTCCTGCTGGCCGTACCAGCCGGTGGCGGTGCTGTAAACCTTGTCGGGAATGGTGATGTTGGTTCCCAGGGAAAGGGCCGAAGCCCCGGTGGCGAAGACCAGAACGGCCGTCACCGCGGCAAATAAACGACGACTGAACATATTACGATCCCCCTCGTAAGAATGTTTAGCGAATGTGGATGGGCCCAATAGCGACGGCGATTCGTCGGATAGGCATTGTCATCCTGCTGTAAGCAAAAAATATTCCAATTCTTAAACACCTTGTTTTATTGGATTTTTAATTTCCTCACCGAAAAAACCGTAAAGAAATCCGACAAAATCGCAGCCCTGACACAAAAACACCCCGGCAAACGCAAACTTTTCCGACAACAAAGCAGCGTCGCGTCTTGCGGTGCAATATTGCTTCCCTCGCTCCTCACCATCCGCCATCCGCCGGATTCCGTTCCTCCGCCCCACCTCGTTGACCCGACATTCACCCGCGTGGCGCTGAACCCGGCGATGATCAGCGCCCGCGATGGAAAGGGCTCAGCCCTTCTTCCCCCGGTAGCGGTTCTGCGCTTCGACGACTTCGACGGCGTCGAGAATCTCGAGGTAGGTAGCATAGCGGTCAGCGGGGAACTGCCCGGTGCTCGCCAGGTCACGGACGGCGCAGCCCGGTTCGCTGCGGTGGCGGCAATTGCGGAAACGGCAGCTGCCGGGGGGGATCTGTTCGAAGCCGGGGTAGTGGAGGGCCAGCTCCGGGGCGGAGATTTCCACCAGGCCGAAATCCTGAAAGCCGGGGGTGTCGATGAGTTCGCCGCCATCATGGAGCGTGTGCAAGGTGGAAAGGGTGGTGGTGTTGCGCCCCTTGCCGGAATATTCGTTGAGTTCGCCGACCTGCAGGTCGATCTCCGGACAGAGGGCGTTGAGCAGCGAACTCTTGCCGACGCCGGTGGTGCCGACAAAGGCGCCGCGATGCCCACAGGCGAAGAAGGCACGCAGGGCTTCGAGCCCGGCGCCGCTGGCCGCGCTTAGCGGGAAGACGGGAACGGAGCCGGCATAGGCGGCGCGCAGGGCGGCGACATAGGGGTCAGCAAGGGCAAGGTCGCACTTGTTGATGACGAGGAAGGGGGCGAGATCGGCGGCGCGGGCGGCGACGATGGCTTGATCGACGAAACCGGCCGGGGGTTGGGGGGCGGGGGAGACGACGATGCCGAGCACGTCGAGGTTGGCCGCGACCAGATGGATGCCGCCCAGGGCGTCCCGGCGGCGCAGTTCGGTGCGGCGCGGCAGCCGTTCCAAAACTTCGCCGACCACACGCACGGCGTCCCCGACGACATGGCCGGAGCGGCGCTTGACCCGGACGAGGCACCGTGCACCGTTGTCGAAGCGCACCTCGACGGCGACGCCGTGATGGGCGCTGATGATCCCTGATCCGGCGGGCGGATCGGCGGAAGAAGCAGGGGACGAAGGCTGATTCACGGCGAATCCTCGGGTCAGGGTCGATGGGTTATTGCGTCGGCCCGGGAATTTCGGGCCAGGGTTCTCTGCCGCGAAAGTAACAGCGCCAGGTCAGCGAGTCAATATCTCCGCCGGGAGTCTCCGGAGGTCACCCCGAAAAGGCGGGAATTCCGTCGGCAAAATAGCAACTTATGCACTTGTATCATTGACAGTCCGGAGACAATCCGCTAAGGTCCCGCTCTCATCCCGTCCGCCTCGCCGTTTTTTGCAAACCGCCGTTTGCTCCCTTTAAGGAAATGATGCTCCATGTCTTTTGAATCTCTCGGCCTCTGCGCCGAACTGCTCAGTGCGATCGCCGCCCAGGGCTATACCACGCCGACCCCGATCCAGACCCAGGCCATTCCGGTGATTTTCGAGGGCTGCGACCTGCTGGCCGGGGCCCAGACCGGCACCGGCAAGACCGCGGCCTTTGCCCTGCCGATCGTTCAGCGGCTGAGCGAAAAGGTGCCGCCGCAGAAGCGCCGGGCGCCCCGGGCGCTGGTGCTGGTTCCGACCCGGGAGTTGGCCGCCCAGGTGAGCGAGCAGATGCAGAATTACGGTCGACGGCTTTCCCTGCGCTCGACCATGGTCTATGGCGGGGTAAACATCCAGGCCCAGATCGAACGGCTACATCGCGGCGTCGATATTCTGGTGGCGACGCCGGGGCGACTCCTCGACCATGCCGAGCGCGGCACGGTGGATCTCTCCCACATCGAGTTTCTGGTGCTGGACGAGGCCGACCGCATGCTCGATCTCGGCTTTATCGACGACATCCTCAGGGTCGCCGAATATCTACCCGAGCAGCACCAAGGGCTGCTCTTTTCCGCCACCTACTCGCCGAGCATCCGCCAGTTGGCCGATGAGCTGCTCGACCAGCCGCGGCGTATCGAGGTGGCGCGGCGCAATCTCGCCGCCGACGCGGTGACCCAGGCGGTTTACCCGGTGGAACGCCGGCGCAAACGGGAGATGCTCTCGCACCTGATCCGCAAGGGGGAGTGGAGCCAGGTGCTGGTCTTTACCCGCACCCGCTACGGTGCCGACAAGCTGACCGAGGAACTGCTCTTCGACAGCATCAAGGCAGCGGCCATCCACAGCAACAAGAGCCAGTCGGTGCGCACCCGCACCCTGGCGGAGTTCAAGCGCGGAGAATTGCGGGTGCTGGTAGCGACGGATGTGGCGGCCCGTGGCCTCGATATCGAACGGCTCCCTTATGTGGTCAACTACGAGCTTTCGCAGGTGCCCGAGGATTATGTCCATCGCATCGGCCGTACCGGCCGGGCCGGGGAAGGGGGCGTGGCCCTGTCGCTGGTCTGCCCGCAAGAACAGCCGCTGCTGGCCGCCATCGAAAAACTGCTCAACTATGCCATCCCGCAAAAAACCATCGCGGAATTCCCGCAGGTTGCGGTCAAGCGGGGGGTAAAAGCAAAACCCGCCGCGCCGGGCAAACGGCCGGCCAAGGCCAAGAAGAAATCTCCGGTCCCCGCCGCCAAAGCCGTCCCTGCGGCCAAACCGGCCGTTCCGGCCAAGCCCGCCCCGTCCCGCCGGAAAACCGCTGCGGCACAACGGCCCGCCGCCAAGACCGGGCGACGGGGGGCGCGGTCCTGACCCCTGTTCGGCAGCGCACGACCTTGCCGCCGAGCCGTCGTCCCGCCTCACCGGTGAAGTGAACAAAGATGAAAGCAATGCAACCCAGACTGCGCAAGCAACCTGGGTTGTTTTGTCTTCATCTGTAATGGCCGATGCGGCCGGTGGTCAGCAAGTTGAAGTATTCATAGAGGGTAAACGCGAGAAAAGAGACGAGCAGCAACTGGATGGTTTTCGCGAATATCGGCTTTTATCCTGGGAAGAAGCAAGCAGCGGAATCGGTGGGAGAAAAACTTTCCCGGCCTGGAATAACGCGATTTGTCGGGTTTCAAGATCTGCCCCCGAAGCCCTCCCTCAAGCAGCGTCCCGTGAGACCACTCCTTTTTTCTATTACCAGGACTTGTCAGAATTTGGTATCAATGAATCGTCCTTGAATCTCCAGTGTGCATAAGGCTCTTTATCCGACATGCCTAAGTCAGCGTTCAGTGCTATCGAAAACAGTTTGTGCGATTTTCTCGGCGGGGCAAAAGTCTCGCTGGCGGTCGTTGAGGAGAGGGAAAGTGCTTCTTTTGGCCCGGAACATCGGCTGGAGATACTGGCCTATCTTCAAGTCGAAGATGTGGTTTACCAATTTTCCGCCCGCCGCGATGAACTCCCTTTTACGACCACCGAAAATAGTTTTATCCAAGAACTGTTCACCGCTTTTGAGGGGTTGTTCGCCGGGTTTTCCGCTGCGGGCTATGCCGCCCACTTTCGTACCGCGTTGTTGACTTCTCTGACCGATATCGCCGTCGCCCGCTACATCCGTGGCGACCGCAAGGGGGTCTTCTGGCCCATCCAAAGCCTGATTCAACTGCTGAAAAATCTTTCTTACCAGCGCTATGAAGGGTCCCAGGCAACCACGGGCTTTCTCGTTTACCGGAACCAGCTTGATGACTTTCTGGAGGCGTTGCAGAAGACTCGTTACAGCTGGCTTGATCTTGAGGAGAGCCGTCAGCGAATTTCCCGCGACTTTTTTCGCAATCCTTTGCCTTACCGTTTTGTCGACGGCCTGCGATCTCTGTTTCTCTGTGATATCCGCATGAATGTGAAGGGGACTGTTCACACCAATGCCCCGGGCCCGAGCGATTCTATCGAGCAGATGGCCAATCGCGAAACCCTCGCCCTCCTGGCCAAGGCCGGGGAGGGATCTTTTGCCATTTTTGTGAACAACGTATCGGAAGTGGAGATCGTTCTGGACAGCGACCAGATCCTCGTCTGGCGCAAGGGCGCATGGGGCGTTTACGATCCGGATATTTACCGGGGTTTTCTGGCCGGGCACCTGGAAAAACGGTCGATAGATTATCTTGTCTGGTCCATCTACGCCCTGTCAAAGGCGCGTCACGGTACCGTGGTTCTGGTGGCCAATGACGATACCGACCTGGACGCCCTGCGCAAGGGCTCGGTTGGGGGAAGCGATCCCCTGAGCCGGTCTTTGATCCACCATGTGCGTGGGACCAAAATCGGCACACTGAAACGTTCAGGCGAGTTGACCCGGATTCTTTCTTCTGATGGGCTCACGGTGATTAACCGCAAGGGTGAACTGCTCGATACCGGGGTAATTGTTGATACCTCGAAAACCAGTCGCCTTGTCACCGGAGGGGGTCGTACCACTGCAGCGACCGCCGCATCGCACTTTGGCTCGGTGATAAAAGTTTCAGAGGATGGTCCGGTGGAGCTTTACCGCAATGGTAAACGCCTTTACCGTTTTGGGTAAATGTCTGTATAAACCGCCTATAGCCCCTCTATGGAGCGACGAACACCGAGACCACCCTAGCGAGTTTTGGCAAGGGAATTTTCAGGGTTTCACGCCGACGTGGACGGTGGCGATGCCGAAGGTTTGCTCATGGTAAACGACCTGGGTGAATCCGGCTTCTTCCATCATCTTCTTGAAGGTTTCCTGGTCGGGAAATTCGAGGACCGAGTCGGGCAGGTACTGGTAAGCGCTGCGTTTGGAGATCAGACCGCCGATCCAGGGGAGGACTTTGCGGAAGTAGAAGTAGTAGATTTCCTTGAACAGCCGGCTTTTGGGGTGGGAGAATTCGAGGATCACCGCCTTGCCGCCGGGCTTGAGCACCCGGCACATCTCCCGCAGTCCGGCGGGGCGGTCGACGACGTTGCGGATGCCGAAGGCAATGGTGACGCCGTCGAACTGGCCGTCGGGATGGGGCATGGCCTCGCAGGGGGCGGTGACCAGGGTGATGCGGTCGCGATAGGGGGAACGGGCGATCTTCTCCTGGCCGACTTTCAGCATCCCCGGGGTCAGGTCGGCGCCGACGATGGTCAGCGAGGCGGGGGACTGGGCGGCGATCTCCAAAGCGACATCGCCGGTGCCGGTGGCGACGTCGAGAATCCGGCCGTTTTCGGGTAGATTCAACTGCTTCACGGCAAAGGTCCGCCAGCGCCGGTCGATGCCGAGGGAGAGCAGACGGTTGAGCAGATCGTAACGGGGGGCGATGGCGTCGAACATCTCGCGGATGCCGCGCCCTTTTTCGGAAAGATTGAACATGGTTTCACCTCATGAGGACAAGCAAAGCGACGGCAACTTTTAGCACATCCCCGGAAAGACTGTCAGCAAAAAAGCCTTCCCCCGCCCGCGGGGCCCGGTCTATACTCAGCCGTCCCCCTCTTCCAGGAGCCTTCATGCTGCCGATCATCGTCACCGCCGCCATCCTCCGCGAGGGGGAGACCGTCCTCATCACCCGCCGCCCGCTACAGAGCAAGCACGGCGGACTTTGGGAGTTTCCCGGGGGCAAGCTCGACCCGAACGAAACCCCGCAGGAGGGCCTGCGCCGGGAGTTGCGCGAGGAATTGGGCATCGACAGCGAAGTCGGGGATATTTTCGAGGTCGTCTATTTTCGCTATCCGCAAACGCCGGTGCTGATTCTGGCCTACGAATGCCGGCATCTGGACGGCGTCATTCAGAACATTGAAGTATCCGAGCACCGCTGGGTGCCGGTGACCGAACTGCACCGCTACGATATCCTCCCCGCCGACGCCCCCATCATCGCTCGACTGCAACGCTGAAGCCGAGCCCTCCGCGAAAGCCTTCGAGATCAATAAAACATAATTTATCAAACCCCAAAAGCCCCCTTCCCCACCGTTCAATTCAGATCCAGGATCCAAGGGTTCCAGACACTTACGAAGAACAAAACAAAACACAACAACCCCCCGCCATACCGCGCCGGACGGTTCTCATCCCCCTTTTTTGAAAAATACCGTTGACACAAATAAAACGTCGTATTATTTTTTAGACGCCTTAGGGATAGACCTGTCGCCATCGCTCCGACCGAGAAAGGAGTCGCCCCTTGCCCAGTCGCGGGAAAGAAACCTACTCCATCCAGTCGGTGGAAAACGCCCTCAATGTTCTCGAAGCCCTGTGCGAAGATGACGACGAGGTTCGGATTTCCCGCCTCAGCGAGAAGCTCGGGATGAACAAAACGAGCGTCTTCCGCCTGCTCGCCACCTTCGAAAGTCGGGGTTACGTGGAGCGGGAGGAGATTTCGGGCAAATACCGATTGGGCATCGCCGCCTACGAGATGGGGCAAAAGTTCCTGTCGCGCATGGGCCTGCTGAAAAAGGCCCGACCGGTGATGGAGCGCCTGGTCCGCGAAACGAGCGAGGCCGTCTATCTGGCCGTGCGCCGCGATGATGATCTGCTTTTCCTCGACGCCGTCGACACCCCCTTGCAGGTCAAGATCGTCTCCCTGGTCGGCAAGCGCTACCCCCTCCCCCTGTCGGTGGCGGGACGGGTGCTGCTGGCCGGAGCCCGGCACAGTGAGAGTCTCGTCGAACCCCTCCCGGAAATGGACCCCGCCCTTCACAAAATCCTCGAACAGGGCTTCGGCGTCGATCACGACAGCCTCGGCGAAGGCGTCACCTGCCTGGCCGTCCCCCTGATCGACCTGCACGACACCACCGTCGCCGCCCTCGCCATGATCGGCCCGGATTTCCGCATGCAGCCCCCCCTTCTCGAAAGCGAACTCCTTCCCCGCCTGAAGGACGCCGGCCAGATCATCTCCTCCAAACTGGGCTATCTCGGCCCACATCTCAGTAAAGACCTTTACTGAAACGCCATTTCCATTTATAACTAGACGAAACCCCAAATGGAGGATGAAAATGGCCGCCAAGGAGCGCGTCTACGTCAATTTCTTCCGCCCCTCGTCCGCCAACATGAAGGCCGAGGCGCGCATCGCCGCCATCGTCATTCTTTTTTGGGCGTTGCTCAGCTATTTGTTGCCCCTGTGCATCTTTCTGGCGGGGATGAGCGATCCCGCGGGGATGGGAGAATCCTTCTTCACCCGCACCCGTTTTCTCGGTTTTCCCCTCCACTACTGGCTGATCGCCCAAGGCTGCACCATCGGCTATATTTTGCTGTGCAAACTCTACTGCCTGCTCTGGGATCGCAAGGTTTCCCGCCTCCCCCGCTAGAGTCGCCCCCGGCGCAAAGGACTTACCGACGTGAAACGAAAAACCCTGATCCCGCTTCTGGCGCCCCTGCTCCTTCTTCTTTTCGCCGGCGATCTCTTCGCCACGGGAGAAGAGATCTTCGAAATCGAACAGGGTTTCAAGCTGATTCCGGCGGTCATCATGATCTCGCTCCTCTGCGTCTACGTGGGCGTCGGCTTTCTCTCCAAGGTCTCGGATACGTCCGGCTACTGGGTGGCCGGCCAGGGAATCGGCAAGTTCGGCAACGGCGCCGCCATCGCCTCGGACTGGATGTCCGCCGCCTCCTTCATGGGGGTCGCCGGGCTGCTCTACCTGAAAGGCTGGTTCGGCCTCGGCTACATTATCGGCTGGACCGGCGGCTACGTGCTGCTGCTCTGCCTGATCGCCGCCCAGCTGCGGCGCTTCGGTAAATACACCATCCCCGAATTCCTCGGCGACCGCTTCGACTGCCATGTGGTGCGCCTCCTCGCCGCCTCGGTCACGGTCATCATCGCTATCACCTACGCCGCCGCCCAGTTCAAGGGGATTGGCCTGATCTGCGGCTGGATCTTCGGCATGAGCTACACCGCCAGCGTCTTCTTTGCCGCCGGGGTGGTCACCGCCTACATGCTCATCTCGGGGATGGCCGGCGTCACCCGCAACCAGCAGATTCAGTACGTGGTCCTGATCTCGGCTTTCATGATCCCCCTCTGGGTGCTGATTCAGAAGGCCGGCGGCGCCGGCATCCTGCCGCAACTGGAGTACGGCCCGATCCTTTCGGGGCTGATGGAGGGCAAGGTCGCGGGCGGCCCCTTAAGCGCCGATGAGGCCCTGGAACTGCGCCGGACCTTTCTCCCCTGGGGAACCGGCAACTTCTACCAGTTCATCGCCCTGGTCTTTACCCTGATGGTCGGCACCGCCGGCCTGCCGCACATCATGATCCGCTTCTATACCGTGAAGAACGAGGATATTGCCCGCAAATCGGTCCTTTGGGGGCTCGTCTTCATCGGCCTGCTCTACTGGTCGTCACCGGTCTACGCGGTGCTCGGCAAATTCTGGAACCCCACCGGCGGACCCACCGTCGCCGACGTCATCATCCTCTCGGCCCCAGAGCGGGCCAACCTGGGCATCGCCTATATCGGCTACCTCGCCTCGGGCGCCATGGCCGCCGGCCTCTCCACCGTCGCCGGGCTGCTCATGGCCGGCGCCTCGGCCATCGCCCATGACTGGTACGCCACGGTGCTGCGTCCGGAATGCACGGACAAGCAGGCGCTGATGGTCGGGCGCATCTTTACCGCTGTCCTCTGCGTCATCGTCATCGTCATCGCCCTCAATCCTCCGGCCCTCATCGCCCAGATCGTCGCCATGGCCTTCGCCATCGCCGGCAACACCATCTTTCCCGCCGTGGTCCTCGGCATCTGGTACTCTCGATCCAACAAATACGGCGCCCTGGCCGGGATGGTCTGGGGTTTCGGCATGACCCTACTGGCCATGGCCGGGTGGATTCTGAAGATCGACTTCTTCGGCCCCGAAGGCTGGATACCGGCGACCTCCTCGGCGCTGATCGTCTGTCCCATCGCCTTTTTGCTCAACATTCTCGTCTCCAACATCATGCACGACAAAGTCACCGAAGAGACCGCCGACCGGGGGGACAGCATCTTGCGCAAGCTGCACAACCTGCCCGCCCCCCTGCCGGAAGCGGGAGCCGCGCCGGATACGGACGCGCCGCGTCGGGTCTAGCTTCCCATGCCGCCCCTTCTGACCCGCCAGCGATTGGCCACGGCCTTCACCGTGCTCGGCGTGCTGTTGATGGCCGTCGACCTGCTCATGACCGGCAGCTTCTTCGTGCATATCGCCGAGCTGATGGCGGCGAGCATCCTCTCCTTTATTATCGCCCTGGTGCTGGAACATGCCCCGACGGCGCGCAAGGATGCCGAGACCAAGCCCTGATTTCCCGCGCCTCTCCTCTCGACCACGGACATCGCCATGCCCCTGTTCAAGCATCTCAAGGAAGCCCAACCTTTCAGCCAGCTCCCCGACGCCATCCGCGACGAAATCTGCGCAGCGGCCATCCTGAAAAGGTATGCGTCGGGGGTCTACCTCTTCAAGCAGAACGACCCGCCCACCGGCTTTCTCTACGTCATCAAGGAAGGGCTGGTCGAGATTACCGTCCTCGCCCCCGGCGGGGAAGAGATGGTGGTCGACTACCGCAACGAAAGCACCTTCGTAGGCGGCACGCCGATCTTTACCGGTGAGCCCTACACCGGCGGCGCCCGCACCGTCAAGCAGACCGACTGCTATCTCATTCCCGCCGACATCCTCAAGCGCGCCGCCGCCGACTATCCCCAGGTCGGCGACTATTTCACCCGCATCATCCATTCGCGCGTACGCAAGCTCTATACGGAAATCGTCGCCGACCACACCCAGCAGGCCCTCACCCACATGGAGGCCTACCCGTTCAAAAAACGCCTCTCCGAAATCATGACTTCGCCGGTGGAGACCTGCGCGCCCGAGGATACCGTGCGCCAGGTCGCCCAGCGCCTGGGCAAGCGGCAGATCAGCGCCCTGCTGGTGGCCGATGAGCACAACACCCATCTCGGCCTGATCACCGAGCGGGATCTCGTCGCCAAGGCCCTGGCCCCGGAGGGGGCCAATCCCGACACCCTGACCGCCGCCGACGTCATGAATCGCAAGACCTGCTCGATGCCGCCCTCGACTTACATGTACGAAGCGATGGCCTACATGCTCAACCACCAGATTCGCCACCTGCCGGTGGTGGATAACGGCGAGGTCGTCGGTATGGTCACCGTGCGCGATCTGATGCGTTTCCGCAGCCAGAAGGCGATGCTGCTGGTGGGGAACATCCGCGAGGAGCGGTCCCTGGAAGGGCTGGCGGCGATCCGCCGCGAGATCGTCGGTGTCGCCCGCACCCTGCTCTCGGAAACCCGCCGCACCCCGGAAGTCATGGAGATTCTCTCCTACATCCACCACGGCATCATCCGCCAGGTCTACGATCTGTGTCTGGAGCAGATGCTCGCCGAAGGCTACCGGCCGCCCAACATCCGCTACTGCTTCCTGCTCATGGGCAGTGGCGGCCGCCGCGAGATGCTGCTCAATCCCGACCAGGACAACGGCTTTATTTTTGAGGATGTCCCCGACGACCGCCTGCCCGAGATCGAAGATTTCTTCGCCCCCTTCGCCGAGAAGATTGTCAACGCCCTGAACCGGGTCGGCTACCCCCTCTGCGCCGGCAGGGTCATGGTCAACAACCCCCTCTGGCGCGGCCGGCTGGGGGACTGGGACCGGCGCATCAGCGACTGGGTGAACGATCCCGAGCCGCAAAAAGTCCGCTACTCGTCGATCTTCTTCGACTTCACCCCCCTGGCCGGGGACGCCGCGCTGGCCTTGAGCTTACGCGCCATTGTCGACCGGGAAATCCGCGAGTTTCAGGGTTTTCTTTATCACATGATGTCCCTCGACCTGCGCTACAAGGTCCCCATCGGCCTGCTCGGCCGCTTCCTCACGGAAAAGAGCGGCGAGCACAATGGGGAACTTTCCCTCAAGCAGGGGGGAAGCATCTACATCGTCGACTGCGTTCGCATGTTCGCCCTGGAAAAGGGGCTGCCCGAGCTCTCCACCCTCGACCGGCTCAAGGCCCTGGTCAAGCGCAACGTCTTTTCCGTGGAGACCGCCGAACATATCCGCGCCGCCTTCGAGGCCCTGACCTTCCTGCGTCTGCGCACCGAAATCGCCGCCTTCGCAGCGGGACGGGAACCGAGCCACTATCTCGACCCCAGCCTGTTGTCGAAGACCGAGCAGGACCTGCTGCGCGAAGCCTTCAACGCCGTGAGCAAGCTGCAGGAAGCGACCAAGCGCCATTTCGCCCGAACTCCCTTCTGACGGAAAATCGCGGTGGCCAAGGCGCCCCGCCGTGAAAAACCCTTGAACCACCCCGAGCACCGATGATAGATTGGCGCGGCTAAAAAAGCGCAAAATCATTCCATTCTTCGGGAGGAACAATGAAAGTCGTCGCACTCGTTTTCACCGCCTTACTGCTGGCCGGACCGGCCTTCGCCGAGATGGTCACCGTCACCGTCGGCCAGGCCGAACTGCGGGACAAGCCCGCCGTGAGTGGCTCCAAAATCGTCGCTACCGTCCCCCTCGCCACCCCGCTCGAGGTACGTGACACCCAGGACCGCTACCTGCAGGTCAAGGATTTCAAAGGCACCGTCGGCTGGATTCACAACACCCTGGTCGGCAAAAGCCCGGCCGTGGTTATCACCAAAGACAGCGTCAACGTGCGCAAGGGCCCGGGGACCGAGCATCCCGTCGCCTTCAAAGGCATGCGTGGCGAAACCTACCCGGTGCTGGAACAGCAGGGGGATTGGGTCCAAATCGGTGGGCAGGAAGAAGAACGCAGCGGCTGGATCAGCAAAAGCCTGACCTGGGGGCTGTAACTGCCTTCCACGCATAAGGATTTCACGGCGGGCCGCTTTCCCAAAGCGGCCCGCCGACGTTTTGTGCAGTTACGAAACAGGAGTTCAACGGTTTCCTTCCCGTACAAACTCTGTTAAAGATATAGGAACGATGTTTTCGTCCCCGTAAACTTTACCCTGACTTATTCCCTCGCCGTGAGGTTTGTCCATCCATGAAAAAAACCATCGCCCTGATTCTTGTTCTCGGTGCCCTCGGCGGCGCCCTCTGGTGGTGGAAAGCCACGCATAAAAAAACGGAGATCCGTATCCTGGCCACGGAAAAGGTCGAGCGGGGAACGGTGCGCAAGGTGCTGGAAGAGACCGGCATCATCAAGTCCCAGGTGGGGGGCATCGTCAAAATCGGCGCCCGCGCCACCGGGGTCATCGACCGTATGCTGGTTAAGGTCGGCGACCGGGTCGAGGCCGGGCAACTGGTGGCGACGATCGACAGCCGCGAGCTGGTCGCCCAGGCCGACGAAGCCCGCGCCCGCCTCGCCTCGTTGCGCGCCGAACGGGAACGCATCGCCCGCGTCTACCCCCTGCGCATCGCCGAAACGGAAGCGGAACGGGAATTGGCGACCGCCCGGGCGGACTATTCACAAAACAACTACCAGCGCCAGCAACGCCTGGTGGCGGAGCGGGTCATCTCCCAGGATGAACTGGAAAGGGCCCGGCAGCAGGCGGAGATCGACGGCGGACAGGTCCGTTCCCGTCAGGCCGCACACGAACGGGAACAGCAGGAGTTCGCCCAGGAAACGCGCAAGGCGGAACTGGCAGTGAGCCAGGCCGAGGCGGCGCTGGCGGCGCTGGAGATCCGTATCTCCTACACCGCGGTAAAAAGTCCCCTCTCCGGCGTTGTCAGCCAGGTTACGGCCCAGGAGGGGGAAACCATCGTCGCCGGGCTGCAGGTCGCCAATCTGGTCACAGTGATCGACCCCACCCGCCTGGAGATGTGGGTCTATGTGGATGAAACCGACGTCGGCCTGGCCCAGCCCGGGCAGCTGGTGGAATTCAAGGTCGACGCCTATCCGGACAGAACCTTCGAAGGGCACGTCGCCACCATCTACCCCGAACCGGAGATCCGCGACAACATCGTCTACTACCGGGCGCTGGTGAAGATCGACAGCGAACAGGCGCTGCTCCTGCGCCCGGAAATGACCACCCAGGTACGCATCGTCGTCGAGGAGAAGCAGGATGTGCCGCGCCTGCCCAACGCTGCCCTCAAGTGGGTGAACGGCGAACAGATCGTTTTTGTCAAACAGGCCGCGGGTGGAGTCGGCCAGGTCAGGCCTAAACTGGGGCTGGCCGGTCTCGGCCACACGGAAGTGATCGAAGGGCTCAGCGAGGGGGATGTGGTCGCCACTCGGGTCGAGCTGCCCGATCAGGCCCCGGCCAAGAGGAAATAGCCGTGACCGCAAACGACACCATCATCCGCCTCACGGATATCGGCAAGATATTCAGCCAGGGGGGCGCACCCGTCGAAGTCCTCAAGGGGATCTCCCTGGATATCGCCGCCGGTGAGTTTATCGCCCTGCTCGGCACCTCGGGTTCGGGCAAATCGACCCTCATGCACATCCTCGGCCTGCTCGACCGGCCGACGGCCGGGAGCTACCTCCTCGGCGGCCGGGACGTGGCACAACTGGCCGACGACCAACTGAGCGAACTGCGCAATCAGATGGTCGGCTTCATCTTCCAATCCTTTTATCTCATTCCCTATGTTTCGGCCCGGGAGAACGTCATGTTGCCGGGGCTTTACAGCCACACGCCGGGACGCAAACTCAAGGCCCGCGCCGAAGAGTTGCTGGCCTTGGTCGGTCTCGCCGACCGCATGGAGTTCAAACCGAGCCAGCTCTCCGGCGGCCAGCAACAGCGGGTGGCCATCGCCCGGGCGCTGGTCAACGATCCCCAGGTGCTGCTGGCCGACGAACCGACCGGCCAACTCGACTCGAAAACCAGCGTCGAGATTCTCGAACTGCTCAGCGCCATTAACCGCCAGGGGCGCACGGTGATCCTCGTCACCCATGACCAGCAGACCGCCGCCTATGCGCAACGCCGGATTGTTCTCGATGACGGCCGTATCCGCAATTCTTGATCGCCTGCGCCTGAGTGCGCGTATCCTGCACATGGCGCTGACCGCGGTCTGGGCCTATCGGCTGCGCAGCTGTTTCGTCATCCTCGGCGTCGGCCTCGGCATCGCCTCGCTGACCGTCATCGTCGCCGCCATCGACGGCGCCGAGCGCAAGGCCTACGAAATCGTCGACACCTTCGGCCCCGACGCGATCTTCGTCATCGGCGGCGATATCCGCAACCGCGCCGTCGGTCAGCGTTTCAACACCTTGACCGAAGCCGATGTCGAGGTTCTGCGCCAGTCGCTGCCGGGCGCCTACCTGGTGGTTCCGATGCGCTCCCAGCACAACCTGCCGGTGCGCTTCGAGCGGAACAAGATCCAGGTTTCCGCCATCGTCGGCGCCACCGAAGGCTACGCCCAGGTCTGGAACTGGCCTCTTTCCGAGGGGCGGGACTTCACCGCCGAGGATATCGAACGGGGGGCCAAGGTCTGCCTCATCGGCGACGCTCCGGCGCGGGAGCTCTTCGGCGACCGTTCCCCCCTGGGGCAGACCATCTTCATCGAAAAGCTGCCGGTACAGGTCATCGGCCGCCTCATCTACCGCGGCACCCCCACCGGCGGCGGCACGCCCATCGACGAACGCATCATCGTGCCGCTCACCACCCTGACCCAGCGTTTCAACCTCGACCGCAAATATTTCCGCGCCCTGCGGGTCAAGTTCACCTCCACCGACAACATGGCTTTCCACGTTGAGAATCTGCGCTCCCTGCTGCGCCATCAACACCGCATTGCCGAGGGCGAGCCCGACGATTTCAGCCTGCTGACCGCCGACGAGATTCTCAAATTCCTCTCCATGTTCAAGGGCGGGCTGCTCGTCTTTCTCGGCATCACCGCCACCGTCGCCGTTTTGGTCGGCGGTTTCGTGCTGGCCAACCTCTTCTACCTGAGCGTCGATGAGCGCAAGGCGGAAATCGGCCTGAAAAAAGCCCTCGGCGCCCGCGACGGTGCGGTGCTGGCGCAGTTTCTGGCGGAAGCGGTAATCCTCACCCTGATCGGCGCCCTGCTCGGCATGACCCTCGGCATGGGCATGGCGAAGCTCCTGGAAAAACTGGAAATCCTGGAGATCCTTTTCTCCTGGAAGGTCTTCACCTGGTCCACCCTTTCCGCCGTCGCCATCGGCATCCTCTTCGGCCTACGCCCGGCCCGCCGCGCCGCAGCGATGGTGCCGATCGAGGTTTTGAAGGGATAAAAAACAGTGATTAGTGATCGGTGATCGGTAATTGACAATACCACTCATCACTCATCACTCATCACTCATCACTCATCACTGGATTGCCATGCCCCTGAGTCTCAAAATCGCCCTCTCTTCCCTACGCGCCCATCGCCTGCGTACCCTGCTGGCGATGATCGGCGTGCTCCTCGGCGCCCTGGCGCTGACCGGGGTGCAGCACGTCTCCATGGCGATGCTGGAAAAAACCGAGGTGGAAACGGCCAAGCTCGGCAGCAATCTTTTCATCGCCCAGAGCGGCCAGCTCGCCTTCCGTCGGGACGGCACCGCCCGCGCCCGCAACGAAGCGCGCAACTTCACCCTTGCCGACGCCCGGGCACTGATCCAGGGGATTCCCTCGGTGCACCGCGGCGCCCCCTTCATCACCCAGACCATGCCGATCCGCCTCGGCGACAACAAGATCCCCTCCCAGATAGTGGCGACCACCGACGCCTATCCCGAAGTACGCAACTTCCGCCCCGCCCACGGCCGTTTCTTCAGCGCCGCCGAGGAAGAGGAGCGGGCACGGGTGGTGGTGCTCGGCGCCAAGATCGCCGAACGCCTCTTCGGCTCGCCGGAAAAAGCCCTCGGGCGGCAAGTCTTCTTCTTTCGCGCCGGCGCCCAGGTGATCGGGGTGATGGAGAGCAAGGGGGCGGACATTTCCGGCACCGATCAGGATGAGCAGGTCTTCGTTCCCATCAGCACTTTCATGCGACGCATGGCCAACCAGAACTGGATCAGCGGCGTCTACCTGCAACTCGACCGTCCCGACGCCCATGAGACGGCGCGCCCGGCGGCGGAAGCGATCCTGCGCGCGCGCCACCACATCGGCCCGGGCAAGGAGGACGACTTTTCCCTGATGACCGCCAAGGACACCATGAAGGTGCAGCAACAGGCCCTCGATCTGGTCGGCACCCTCGGCCTGATCAGTTCGTCGATTTCCTTCGCCGTCGGCGGCCTCGGCATTCTCTCGATCATGGTCCTGCTGGTGCGCACCCGCCGTCTGGAGATCGGCGTGCGCCGGGCGGTCGGGGCGCGGCGGCTCGACATCGTCCGCCAGTTCATGCTGGAAGCGGCGCTGATGGCGGGGAGCGGCGGCGGTCTCGGCGTCGTGCTGGCGCTGGCCCTGGTGGTGGTCGTCTGCCGCCTCGGCAACATGCCCCTGGTCATCGATCCCCTGCTCATCGGCGGCTCCCTCGGCGGCTCGGTGCTGCTGGGGCTGGCCGCCGGCGCCTATCCGGCCTGGCAGGCGGCGCACATCGAAATTCTCGACGTGCTGAAAAACCACGAGTAACGGGCGCAAGCCCGATTCGCAGCGGGAGTCGGCCTGAATGAAAAAGACCTTCCTGGCACTGCTGGGCATCGTGCTGCTGACGGGATTCCCATCTCCCGCTCCGGCCGTGGAAACCACGGAAATCCCCCTGGTCGCGCATCTGCGCGAGCGGGCGCTGCCCCTGGCGACCGAGGCCGATCTCGATCCGCTGCTGGCGCGGGCGCACGGGGCGCGCCTGATCCTCCTCGGCGACGGCAGCCACGGCAGCTACGACTTCTATCGGGTGCGCGCCCACATCAGCCAACGGCTCATCGCCGAGCAGGATATCGCCTTTATCGCCGTCGAGGGGGATTGGGCGAGCACGGCGGAAGTCGACCGCTATGTCCGCCATTTGCCGGGGGCCGCCGCGAGTGCCGCCGAAGCCCTGCGCGCCTTCAACCGCTGGCCGGACTGGGTCTGGAAAAACAGCGAGTTCGAACGGCTGGTGGAGTGGCTGCACCGCTTCAACGGCGAACGCCCGCCCGAGCGGCGCGTCGCCCTCTACGGCATGGATCTCCTCGGCTTCCCCGACTCCCTGCAAAAGCTCATCGACCATCCGGCCACAACCGAAGCCGGGAGCTCCTTCCGGCAATGTCTGGCGCCCTACCTGGACAATCCCCTCACCTACCCCGTCGCCCTCGCGCAGGGGGCGACGGACTGCACCCCGGAACTCGCCGCCCTGCGCGCCCGAGTGGCCGCGAGTGACGATCACGACGGCGATCTCGCCGCCCAGCTGCATGTGGTGGAAAACGCCGAAGCCTACTACCGGGCCATGGCCACCTCCTCCGCCTCAGCCTGGAACCGGCGGGTGGCCCATTTCGCCGAAACCCTGGAGCGGCTGCTCGACCGGCACGGCCCCGCCGCCCGGGGCCTCGTCTGGGCGCACAACACCCACGTCGGCGACGCTCGCCTCAGCGCCATGGCCGGACAGGGGATGCAGAGTCTCGGCGAGCTGCTGCGGACCCGTTTCGGCACCGAATCAACGCTGCTGGTCGGCTCGGCCACCTACACGGGGAGCGTGCTTTCCGGCCGGGACTGGGGCGCCCCGGTGGCGACCCTGCCCGTCCCCCCGGCCATGGAGGGGAGCTTCGAGGATCTCATGCACCGCGCCGGGCATGCCGTCGCCTACTGGCTCTTCGCTCCCGGCGACCGTCACGACGGACCTCTCGCCGCCCCTTGCGGCCTGCGCGCCATCGGCGTCGTCTATCAGCCCGAGTTCGACGCCCGGGACAACTATCTGGCCACCATCCTGCCGGGGCGCTTCGACGCCTTCATCTTCATCGACCGGACCCGGGCACTGGAGATCCCGCCTTCCCCCAGCGAAAAGGAAAGGCCATGACCGCCGCCAATCCCATGCAAGACTTTCAGCGCACCATCGATTACGGCGTCAGGGCCGAAGCGGACGGACGCATGACCCTGACCGCCCGCCTGCGCGACCGCTTCCACGACATCGAAGTCGCAATCGTCGCCGACATCGCCACCCTCGAAATCCTCGCCAGTCGTGTCGAGTTCCACCGCGCCCCCACCGCCCATTGCACGGAGGCGGCGGACAAGGGCGCCCCATTGCACGGCTTCGTCATCGGCCGGGGTCTGAGCCGCAAACTGAACGAGGTCTTCGGCGGCCCCCAAGGCTGCGGCAACCTGCGGGTCATGCTCGCCGGCCTGCTGCCGCTGGCGATCAACCTGCAGGCCGGCGCCGGACTCGCCGACGAAGAGGCTGCCCTCACCGCCATCCACGACCGCCTGCTCGGCACCTGCGCCGGGTATCCGCAACAGGGACCGTGAAGGGTGAGGTGTTGGGGCGAACCGAGGTGCGCCCGATTTTCGAACATCCAAAAATGATCAAATCCCAAAAACAGGAGTTCCCATGGCGATCCGACTGACCATCCTCTGTGAAAATTCCGTCCGCCCCCAGGCCAATCTGATTGGCGAACACGGCTTCGCCTGTCATGTGGAGACCCCCGCCGGCAACTACCTGTTCGACACCGGCCAAGGCTTCGGCATCATCCAGAACGCCCTCACCCTGAAGAAGGATCTCGCCAAACTCAAGGCGATCCTCCTCAGCCACGGCCATTACGACCACACCGGCGGCCTGCCCGAGGTACTGCGCCGCACCGGTCCCATCGACGTCCACGGCCATCCCGACCTCTTTTTGGCCCGCTACCGGGAAGACCGCTTCATCGGCATCCCCCACCGCCGGGAATATCTCGAAGCCCAGGGTGCCCGCTTCATCCTCAACCGGGAAATGCACAAAGTCGCTCAGGGGCTGTGGCTGACCGGCGAGGTGCCGCGCCATACCGCCTTCGAGCAGGGGGATCCGCTGATGACGGCGGTTTGCTGCGGGACGACGAGCCACGACGACATACTCGACGATCTCTCGCTGGTGGTCGAATCGGAGAAGGGCCTGATCCTGGTCCTCGGCTGCGCCCACGCCGGACTGGTCAACATCATGGATCATGTGCTGGCGAAACTTGGCCGCGACGGTTTTTACGCCATTCTCGGCGGCACCCATCTCGGTTTCGCCGACGATGCCCAGTTTGAGCGGACCCTGCAGGCGCTGGACAACTATAAGGTGGAAAAACTCGGGGTTTCCCATTGCACCGGTTTGCCCCATGCCGCCCGCTTGCAGGCGATTCTGGGGGAGCGCTTCTTTTTCGGTTCGGTAGGGAGTGTGCTGGAGGGATAAAGCGGAGTTGGTGAGAGCAGAAGTGAACAGGGTGGATCAGGGAGCGCGCCAGACCTCCCGCAGATAGTCGGGCCCTAAGTTGCGCATCTGCCGTTCGATGCGCATCGTCCGCCGCTCGACGTAAGCCGAGGGCGCCGCTGCTTTGAAGCGTTTCGGATTGGGAAGCACCGCCGCCAGCCGCGCCGCTTCCCGCGAGGACAGCTTCGCCGCCGGTTTGCCGAAATAGCGCTGCGCCGCCGCTTCCACCCCGTAGACGCCGTCGCCGAATTCGGCGATGTTCAGGTAGACTTCGAGAATCCGCTGCTTCGGCCAGAGCGTTTCGATCAGCACGGTGAAGCCGGCTTCAATCCCCTTGCGAAAAAAACTTTGCCCCTTCCACAGAAAGAGGTTTTTGGCGACCTGCTGGCTGATGGTGCTGGCCCCCCGAACGCGGCCGCCGTCTTCCATGTCTTCGAAGGCGTCGGCCATCGCCTCGAAATCGAAACCGAAATGGTCGGGAAACTTCTGATCCTCGGCCGCCACCGCCGCCAGCGGCATCTGCGGCGAAATCTTCTTCCAATTCACCCAGCGATAGTCAATAGCGGTATAGGCGTGGCCCCCAAAGACCCCTTCGGCATAGCGCGTCACCATGAAGGCACTGGTCACCGGCGGCACGAACCGCAACACCAGTACCGCCAGCACCGACAGCACAACCAGAGCGACGGCCGTCTTCGCAAGAGCGAGCAACAACCGGCGGGGTACCGATCTGCGTTTGCCTTCCATCGGGACTTGGGGATTCATGGGGAACTCGGTATGGGGCGAAAAAAGGATGGCAGTCTGAGGAGTCCCGCCCCCCTGGCGATCGAAAGACTAGAGACGAGACGTCGTCAGCTCGCCAGGCGGAGTTTCGCAATGGTCTTTTGCGGGCGGTTCAGCGCAAGATCGTGAGCGGCTTGCAGGTTGAGCCAGAACTCAGGGGTCGTGTCGAGGGCCTGAGCCAGCAGCCAAGCCGTTTCCGAGGTGATGCCCCGCTTGCCGCGCACAATCTCGTTGATGCGCTGCACGGGAACCTGGACATGCGCGGCGAACGCCACCTGGCTGACGCCGAGTTCGTCGAGAAATTCTTCTTTGAGGATGGTGCCGGGATGGGCCGGGATGCGATCAGTCGGGATCATGGGCGGTCTCCTCTTTTTTTAGTGGTAATCGGCGAGACGTGCTCATAGCACAGCTAATGAGATCAGCTGACAGGTCTTCGGGATTGAAGCCAGCGTTTGAGGGACGATTGGCTTTCCCCGGATGATTTTCCGGCGAGAAGTCCTTCGACGCTGATGTCTTCGTCGACGTCATCCCAGTGAATGCCCTGACCATTTCCAATCAGTCGCCAGTTGGCTCTCTCCTCGGCGCTGGCATATTCGAGCCTGGGGTACCACCCCAAGGGAACGGAAATCGTTCTGCCATCAGACAGATCGACGGACAAAGTATCCTCGCTCACCAAAACATCCACCGCGTCGGGAATTTGGATTTCAACCGCCAAAGTAGCCATTCCACGCCTCCGTCAACTTATCGATATTTTCGTTTATCATCCCACTGATTCGCCTCAACTCCAAACGACTGAATTCTCCTCACACATCGAACCCGATCCGCCCTTTCTTTGTCTCCACCGGCGCCATCAACTGGCGGATCGCCTCGAACACGTTCCGGAATTGGCCATCGTCTTTCGCTTCCAGTTGATCGAGGCGCTCGGCCAGTTCGACGTTTGAAGCGAGCAGCTTGCGCAGCCGCACGAAGGTTCGCATGATCTCGATGTTGACCTGGACCGCGCGTTTGCTGTGCAGCACGCTGGAGAGCATCGCTACGCCCTGCTCGGAAAACGCATAAGGAGGCGTGCGCCGACCGCCCCATTGACTTGCGGTCGCAAATTGCGACTTCAAGTCAGTAAATTCCTGATTTGTCAGCTGAAACATGAAGTCGGCAGGAAAGCGATCCAAGTTCCTGCGGACCTGCTCGTTCAACCGTTTGACCTCGACGCCGTACAATTCGGCCAGGTCCTCATCGAGAATCACCTTGTCTCCGCGGATGATGCGGATGGCGCGCTCCACGCGAATGAGATCGGGCGACGACATATTCCCTCCCTTCAAGTCATGACATCAAAAGAACTGGAGTCGAAATCGGAACAGATTCCGGCAGACAACATTTCGCACGGGGCGCGCTCCCTCCTCTCAAAACATACTCACCAGCAACCGCGTCCCCATGATCAACACAAAAACCGCGAAGACTTTTTTCAGGCGGGGGACGGGGAGGCTGTGGGCGAGGCGGACACCCAAGGGGGCGGTGCAGATGCTGGCGAGGGCGATGCCGACAAGGGCGGGAAGGTAGACGAAGCCGACGGCGCCGGAGGGGAGGCCGTCGGCCATCAGACCGTTGACCAGATAACCGGCGGCGCCGGCGACGGCGATGGGAAAGCCGATGGCGGCCGAGGTGCCGACGGCGTGGTGCATGGGCAGGTTACACCAGATGAGAAAGGGGACCGAGAGGCTGCCGCCGCCGATACCGACCAGGCTCGATACCCCACCGATGACGTTGCCGACCCCGAACATCCCCCCCGCGCCGGGCATCTGCCGGTGCGGTTTGGGGCGGATATCGAGGAGCATCTGGGTCGCCACGTAGTAGAGGAAGACGACGAAAAAGCCCTTGAGAAAGCCGGTGGAAAGCTGGGCCGCGACCCAGGAGCCGAGGAAGGTGCCGACCAGGATGCCGGGAGAAATCCCCTTGACCACCGGCCAGTTAACCGCCCCCCGACGATGGTGGGCACGCAAACTGGAGATGGAAGTGAAGATGATGCTGGCCAGGGAGGTGCCGAGGGCCAAATGGAGAATGTAAGCCTCGGGCAAGTGCTGGGCGGTGAAGGTGAAGACCAGCAGCGGCACGATAATCACCCCGCCGCCGACGCCGAGCAGCCCGGCGAGCACTCCGGCGAAGGCGCCGGTGCCGAGGTAAAAAAGCCATTCCATCGCAGAAACTCCATCAGCAAGAAGTGAAAAGATCGGCGGCCATCTTCAGGCAAGGGGAAATCCCCCCGAGCCCCCCTTTTCAAAGGGGGGAGCAATCTTCTTCCAGGTTGTTGGAAACTCGTTTTCCAAGGCTGATCAAAAAGGCCCAGATGCAAGGCGGACGAAATCCTGAGGAATAAGGCGTACCTGAAAGGTACGTCGTTGACGAGGGATGAGGACAACGCCGCAGATGGGTGTTTTTCATCAGCCGGCTACAGCTTCACCAGCACCCGCCCTTTGACCTGCCCCTTGAGGATGGCGTGGAACTTGGGTTCCAGGGTTTCGAGGGTCGTTTCTTCGACGACGCTTTCCAGATGCGCGGGTTTCCAGTCGCCCGCAAGTTTTTCCCAGACCTTGAGGCGCGACGCCATCGGGCATTGCACCGAATCGACGCCGAGCAGGCTGACGCCGCGCAGGATGAAGGGAAAGACGTTCATGGACAGTTCCGGCGAGGCGACCAGCCCGCAGCAGGTCACCGCCCCGCCGTAACGGGTCGATTTGATCGCCGCGACCAGGGTTTCGCCGCCAACCACGTCGACCGCCCCGGCCCAGCGCTCTTTCATCATCGGCCGATCCGACCCGGCCAGCACCTCATCGCGGGAGATCACTTCCGCCGCCCCCAGCGACAGCAGAAAATCCTTCTCCGCCGCCTTCCCCGTGGCCGCCGTCACCCGGTAGCCGGCCTTGGCCAGGATCGCCACCGCCAGGCTGCCGACGCCGCCGCTCGCGCCGGTGACGAGGATGTCGCCGGCCTCCGGCCCGATCCCGGCTCCGGCCAGCTTCCATACCGACAGGGCGGCGGTGAAACCGGCGGTGCCGAGGATCATGCTCTCACGCGGACTCAGCCCGTCGGGGAGCCGCACCGCCCAGTCCGGGGAGACCCGGATGTACTGGCCGTAGCCACCGGCGGTGTTCATCCCCAGATCGAAACCGGTGACGATCACCGGATCCCCCGGCGCGAAAGCCCCGCCGAGGCACTCCACCACCTCGCCGACGGCGTCGATCCCCGGGGTGTGGGGATAGTTCTTGGTCACGCCGGGCTTGCCCAGGGCCGAGAGGGCATCCTTGTAATTGAGGGAGGAATAGCGCACCCGCACCAGCAGCCCGCCGGGGGGCAAATCTTCCAGCGAACGGTTGACGATGGAACGGCGGTACTCTTTTTCGCCAGCCTTCTCGACCAGCAGCGCGGTAAAGTTCGTCTTGGTCATCGGGATTCTCCTCTTCGCTTTCGCTACGTTATTACTCCCCCCGCGCGCGGGCTGTCAACCGTCGCGGGGCAACTTTGCCCTGGCCTTTCCCGCCGCCTGCCGCTATGCTGCGCGCCAGCGAACAAGGAGAAAGGAACCCTCCCCTCATGGCCCTGCCGGCAACCATCTATCGCGTCGCCATCCAGCTTGCGGATGTCGACCGCAACCTCTACCAGAAGTTGCAAACCACCGTCGCCCGCCACCCCTCGGAAACCGCCGAGCGGCTGCTAACGCGGGTTCTCGCCTACGCCGTCGCCTACGAGGAGGATCTGGCTTTCACCAAGGGGATCTGCGCCGGCGACGAGCCCGACCTGTGGATCAAGGGACCGGACGGCCGGGTGCTGACCTGGATCGAGGTTGGCCAGCCCGACCCGGAACGGCTGCTCAAAGCCGCCCGCCACGCCGAACAGATCGTTCTCTTTGCCTACGGACCAGCCCGCTACCGCTGGGAAAACCAGCACTTGGCGAAATTCTCCGCCATCCCCAACCTGACCATCTGGGGGATCGACTACGACTTTCTGCAACAACTGGTTGCCCGCCTGCAACGCACCATCAACTGGGACCTGACCATCACCGAAGGCAACCTCTACCTGAACCTCGGCGACACCACCCTGGAAAGCAGCCTGACCCTGTTGGAAGACGGCAACGCCGTGGGGAGCTAATCACCAATCACTGTTTTTACCCGTGGTTGCGCAACTGCAATTCCAGCGGATGGGGGTTGAGGTAGACCTGTTGCTTAAGATAGGGCTGGTCGTATTTGCGCGTGAAATGGTTGATCAGGGTCACGGGGACGATGAGCGGCACCAGCCCCTGGTGGTAATGCTCGATGATCTCCAGCATCTCGCGTTTTTCGTCGGCACTGAGCTGGTTTTTGAAATAGCCGAGCATGTGCTGCAGAACGTTGACGTTCTTCTTGATGGTCGATTGCAGACGCAGCGCCTTCACCAGCAGCGGCAGATAGGCGGCGTACAGCTCCTCCACCGAGAGATCGGCCCGCGCCACCAGCCGCCCCATTTCCCGATAGATCTCGGTGCCGTGGGCGAGGATCAGCAGCTTGTGCCGGGTGTGGAAGTCGACCAGCGCCCCCCGGGTGCGCTGCCGGTCCGCCGTCTCCCGCCAGCGTTTGAGGGTGAAGAGGCTCTCGATGAAAGTCTCCCGCAGCTTGGGATCGTTGAGCCGCCCCTCCTCCTCCACCGGCAACAGCGGGAAGTGCGCCATGAAAGCGCGGGCGAAGATTCCCACCCCGGTCTTGTGCGCCATTCCCTTGTCGTCATAAACCTTGACCCGCTCCATGCCGCTGCTCGGCGAGCGGGATTTGAAGATGAAACCGCAGAGATTTTCCCCCTCCAGTTCCCGCAGACGCCCCGCCGCCCAGGATTGCATGCGTTCGGTGATCTCCCCGCCGCTGCGGGAAAAAACGAGACGCGGCGCCTCGGCCTCGCCGACCAGGCGCAATGCCTCGCGCGGCGTCGGCAATCCCACCTCCACCTCCGGGCAGACCGGCACATACTCCACATAGCGCCCCAAGGTCTCGACCAGAAAGGGGTCGCGCTTGTGCCCGCCGTCGAAACGCACCTTTTGCCCCAGCAGACAGGCGCTGATGCCGATCCGGATCTTCTCTTCCATCGGTTTATCCTCCCGAGAGATTGGCAATGATGGCGGAAAGTGTATCATTAATCCCGGCGGGAGAAAGCCGCGGACCGATTCCAGCGCAAGAAAAATCGCCATCCCCCCGAAAATGAAGGCCTTGCAACACCGGGGCTTGTCCGGTAAAGTCGGTTTCCCGTAAAAATCCAGAGACAAAACGAGGATATCCATGCATCCCAACGATTTGCTGACCCTCCTTCAGGCCATCCGCGACGGCGGGCTTTCCGTCGAGGCGGGAATGGAACGGCTGCGCGCCCTCCCCTTCGAGGATGTCGGGGTGGCGATGATCGACCATCACCGCGAGTTGCGCCAGGGGGCGCCGGAAGTGATTTTCGGCGAGGGCAAGAGCGCCGGCCAGATCTTCACCATCGTCGAGAAGATGGCGGAGAAGGGGAGCAACGTCCTCGTCACCCGCCTCGCCGCCGAGAAGGCCGAACCGCTGCTGGCGCGCTTCCCCGATGCGACCTACGACACCGACGCCCGCGCCTTCTGCCTGACGCAACGGCCGCTGGAAATCGCCACCCGCGGCACCGTGCTGGTGGTCTGCGCCGGAACGTCCGATCTCCCCGTCGCCCGGGAAGCCGCCGTCACCGCCCGCATGCTCGGCAATCCGGTGGAGGAGCTGGTCGACGTCGGCGTTGCCGGCATTCACCGCCTCTTCGCCCGCGCCGATAAACTCCGCGAGGCGGCGGTAGTGATCGTCGTCGCCGGCATGGAAGGGGCGCTCCCCTCGGTGATCGGCGGTCTGGTCGCCGTGCCGGTCATCGCCGTGCCGACCTCGGTCGGCTACGGCGCCGCTTTCGGCGGCGTCGCCGCCCTGCTCGGCATGCTCAATTCCTGCGCCGGCGGCGTCACCGTCGTCAACATCGACAACGGCTTCGGCGCCGCCTACGCCGCCACCCGCATCAATCGGATCATTCAGCCATGAAAACCCTCTATCTCGATCCCATTTCCGGCATCTCCGGCGACATGATGCTCGGCCTGCTGGTCGACCTCGGCGTCGAATTGAGTGCCATCGAATCCGAACTGTGCAAGTTGCCGGTTTCCGGTTACGCCCTGGAAGCGCGCCGCGAGGCACGGCGGGGCATCACCGGCTGCCGGGTGCACGTCACCATCGACGAACACCATCACCACCGCACCTGGGCCGGTATCGACCGCATGCTGGCCGACTCCGCCCTGCCCGAGGCGGCCCGCGAACTCGCTCGGCGCATCTTCCGCCGGGTCGGCGAAGCGGAAGCCAAGGTTCACGGCGTGCCCCTGGAGACGGTGCATTTCCACGAGGTCGGCGCGGTCGATTCCATCGTCGACATCGTCGGCGCGGCCGTCGGCTTGACCCTACTCGGCGTCGAACAGGTGGTCTGCGGACCGCTGCCGATGTCCCAAGGCACGGTGCTCTGCGCCCACGGCGCCATCCCCCTGCCGGCGCCGGCGACCCTGGAAATCCTCAAAGGGTTGCCGATCATCGACGGGCAATGCGACAAGGAACTGGTCACCCCCACCGGCGCCGCCATCGCCGCCGAAATCGCCGAATTTGGCCCGCTGCCGGCCATGACCCTGGAAACGGTCGGCTACGGCGTCGGCGGCCGCGACCTGCCCGACCGCCCCAATCTGCTGCGGGGACTGCTCGGGGAAACGACGGAAAATGGAGAAATCGACCGGGTCGTCGTGCTCGAAACCCACCTCGACGACACCACGCCGGAAGTCCTCGGCTTTCTCATGGAACGCCTGCTCGCCGCCGGCGCCTTCGATGTCGGCTACAGTCCCTTGCAGATGAAGAAAAACCGTCCCGGCCTGCGCGTCACCGTCGTCGCCCCGCCGCCCTTGGCGGATCGCCTCGCCCGCTTGCTGCTCAGGGAGAGCAGCGCCATCGGCGTGCGCCGTTACGAAACCGAACGCCTCAAGCTGCGCCGCGACAGCGCCACCGTCGCCACCGAACTCGGCGAAGCTGCGGTCAAGCTCATCTACGAAGGAGAAAAACTGCTGCGCGTCAGCGCCGAATACGCCAGCTGCCGCGCCCTCGCCGAAGCCTCGGGCCGCCCTCTGCCGGAAGTCTACCGGCTGGTGGAACGGGCGGCAGAGGCGTTTTTCCCTGTGTAAATACCTCCTACGAGAACCTTGAATGAATATTGGACTATCGGATATCCAGAAAGAACTTTCCCGAATCGAAAAGGAAAACCGGGTTCGTATTCTTTATGCTGTGGAATCGGGCAGCCGCGCCTGGGGGTTCGCCTCGCGGGATAGTGATTTTGATGTGCGCTTCATCTACATTCATCCGCTGAACTGGTATCTCGCCATCGACCGACAGCGGGATGTCATCGAGGAGCCGATCAGCGGCCAGCTCGACATCAGCGGCTGGGAACTTTCCAAGGCGCTGCGGCTGTTCCGCAAATCCAATCCCCCGCTGCTGGAATGGCTTGGCTCGCCCATTGTCTATGCCGACAATCATGGACTGGCGGACCGTTTGCGGGGTTTGCAACGGAAACACTTTTCCCCCATAAGTTGTCTGCACCACTACCTGCATATGGCTCAAGGCAACTACCGGGAATATCTGCACGGCGAAACGGTGCGGATCAAAAAATATTTCTATGTGCTGCGCCCGATTCTCGCCTGCGCCTGGATCGAAAAATATCGCACCATGCCGCCGACCGAGTTTGCCCTCCTCTATGCCGACGCCGGCTTGCCTTCCGACTTGATTATCGTTATCGACGAGCTGTTGCGCCGCAAAATGGCCGGCGACGAGCTTGACCTGGAACCGCGCATCGCTCCCCTCAACGATTTTCTCGACGAGCGCATCGCATATTTCGGCAAAATTGGCGCGGACATGGAGCGCGGCGGGGTCGCCACAGGGGAACTGGATGACCTGTTCATCACCATGCTCCACGAGGTCTGGCAATTGAATTCAATCCGATAACGATTACCGCCCGGAGGGAATGCCCATGAAAAGCGACATCATCATCCAACTGCACAAGCATTTCGAGGACTACGCTCGCCAGGCGGAGGGCGAGGAGTTCTGGTTCGCCCGCGACCTCATGGGCCTGCTCGGCTACGCCAAGTGGGAAAACTTCGCCAAGGTGGTCGACAAAGCGAAGATCGCCTGCCGGACCGCCGGCCACTCCGTGGAAGACCATTTTCCTGACGTCAGGAAAATGGTTGAGATCGGCAGGATGTGCGCAAGGTGCTGACCGACCGGGGGATCAAACCCGAGGCCTTGCCGCCGGCCGAGGACATCAAAAAGCTGGTGCGCCGGGTAAAATCCGAGGAAAAACAGCTCGCCAAACAGAACACCAAACCCAAGAAATTGAAGAGTTAATCTCATGAAGCGTTTCATCCTCTTCCTCTCCAGCAACGCCGGACTCGGCTACGCGCCGGTGGCTTCGGGCACTTTCGGTACCCTCGCCGGGATTCCCGTCTTCTATCTGCTCAGCGGCTTCCCGCCCCTACTCTATCTGCTGACCTGGCTGGCTTTGCTCTTTCTTTCCTTCTGGGCGGCGGGGGCGGCGGGTAAAATCTACGGGGTGGTCGACGACGGGCGCATCGTCATCGACGAGTTGGTCGGCTATCTGGTCACGGTGGCCTTTCTCCCTTTTTCGTGGAGCACGGCGCTCCTCGGCTTTCTCCTCTTTCGCGTCTTCGACATCCTCAAACCACCGCCGGCGTCATGGTTCGATCAAAAGCTGAAAAACGGCTACGGGGTGGTGCTGGACGACGTGGTGGCGGGGCTCTACGGCGCCGTCGCCCTGCGTCTGCTTTTGCCGCCGTTGACCGCATTGTGGGGAGGCTGAGATGGAAGTGAACGTTTCGGTACTGACCATCGGCGACGAACTGCTCAACGGCGAGCTCTCCGACACCAACACCGCCGCCGTCGCCCGCCGCCTCGCCGCCCACGGCTACCGGGTGCGGGAATCCCTCTGCGTGCGGGATGAAATGGACGATATCGTCGCCGCCCTGCAACTGATGGCCGACCGCCGGGCGGTGCTGATCGTCACCGGCGGACTCGGGCCGACGGCGGACGATCTGACCGCCGAGGCGGCGGCCACGGCTTTTGGTCGTCCCCTGGAGGAGAATCCGGCGGCGCAGGAGGAGGTCCGCGCCTACTTCCTGCGCCACAACCTGACCATGCATCCGCGCAACGACAAGCAGGCACGGCTGCCCGTCGGGGTTGAGATCCTCACCAACCGCCTGGGCACCGCGCCCGGCTTCCGCCTCGACACCGGCCACTGCGACTGCTTCTTTCTCCCCGGCGTGCCGACGGAGATGGTCGCCATGCTCGATGAGGCGGTTCTGCCGCGCCTGGAGCGGAACCATGGCGAAGGGCTGCCGACCCGGGAACGGGTGCTGAAGGTCTTCGGCCTTTCCGAGCCGAAGTGCGAGGCGCTGCTCGTCGCCGCGGGTCTGCCGGAGAAGGTGCAAGTGGCCTTCGGAGTTGACTTTCCTTTTGTCCATGTCAAGCTTAGAGCTTCGGGTTCGGAAGCCGAAACACTGCTCGATCGGACCGAGCCTGTGGCCCGCCGGGCCCTGGGGGATTTCGTCGTCGCGACCGGCGATGCCTCCTTGGCACAAACCGTGGCGCGGTTGCTGACGGAACAAAGGAAGACCTTGGCCCTGGCCGAATCCTGCACCGGCGGCTGGATCGCCAAACAGCTCACCGACTTGCCGGGGGCTTCGGCTTTTCTCGAACGGGGGGCAGTGACTTATGCCAACAGCGCCAAAAGAGACTGGCTGAAGGTCCCCGAAGCCGTTCTCGAAACCCAGGGAGCGGTCAGCGCCGAATGCGCACGGGCGATGGCGAAAGGCATCCGCGAAGCGGCGCAGGCCGATGTCGCTCTGTCGGTCACCGGCATCGCCGGACCGGACGGCGGCACCCCGGGAAAACCGGTTGGCACGGTTTTCATCGGCCTGGCGACCGCGTCCGGGGAGGAGGTCAAGGGTTACCGCTTTTCCGGCGACCGCGACACCGTCCGCCGACTGAGCGTGTGCATGGCGCTGGACCGGTTGCGCCGCTATCTGGAGAAACATTGATCCGCTAATCCCCCCATCCTCCGTCATGAAGAACGAACGTTTTCTTGAGGAATCCGAATCGACGATGCCGCGCAAGGCCTGGATCACTCCGAAATACCTGGGTGTCACCGCGGGAGTGTTCAGTGCCCTGGTCCTGAGCCTCCTCTTGGGACGGGCGTTCCTCGACCGGAGTTTCGCCGAAAGCGCGCTGGTGCTCTTGACCGGTCTGGCGTTGCTCTTTCCCGGCCTCTACCTGGTTCGCCGCCACGGCCTTCCCTGGCGCGAGCGGCAACGACTCGAAACGGAAAACTCCCACCTGCGCCAAGCCGCCGAAGAGGCCGAACTGCGCTTTCAGCAGCTTTTCGACAATGCCGGTGACGCCATCTTCTTCATTCATCCCGAAACTGGCGCCTTTCTCGACATCAACCGTCGGGGGGCACAACTCCTCGGCTACCCCGGCCAATCCATCACCGATCTCCCCCTTGGAGAACTCTTTCCCGGCGGGCAGCGCCGCCGCTATCTGCGTCTGGTCAAAAAGGTCCTGCGCGACGGCTACGGCGAGGTGCCCGATCTGCTCATCCGGCGCCGGGACGGACGACTCATGCATGGCGAACTCCATGCCCGGCTCGGCGATCTCGGCAAACGCAAGGTGGTCCACTGCGTGCTGCGGGATGTGAGCGAGATGCACCACATCGAGGAAGAACTGCGCCAAAAAAACCGCGATTTGGCCCTGGTCAACGACATCGCCCACCAAGCCGCCGGCAGCCGGGATGCCAAGCGCATGCTCGACGGCCTCCTCGGACGGGTACTGGAGACCTTCGCCGCCGACGGCGGCGGTATTTTCCTGCTGCGCCACCAGGGGCGCGAACTGCACCTGCTGGTGCATCGCGGGATCGAGGAGCCGGTCCTCTCCGATATGGAAAAAATGCCGGTGGGACAGGGCCTGGCGGGGCGGGTAGCGGCCAGCGGCAAACCCCGCTCTTCCCCGGATCTGCGCCACGACAACCGGGTCTGGTCCGAGTCGGTGCGCCAGGCCGGCTGGCGCGGCTATCAGGCGGTTCCCTTGGTTTCCGACCAGCGCACTGTCGGCGTCCTTTTTTTCTTCACCCTTGAAAAGCGCATCTTCCGCCGGGAAGAGGTCAGATTACTGCTCGCCATCGGCAAACAACTGGGGGGAGCGGTGGACAGCGTCGAGCTTTACGACGCCTTGCAGTGGCAGCACCGGCTGACCGAAGCGAGCAACCGCGAGCTGGAGCAGTCTCGCCTGCGCCTGCGGGAGAGCCTGCGCCGGATGGAGCTGGCCAACCGGACCCTGGAGCAGACCGAACGTCTGAAGAGCAATTTCATCACCCTCGCCTCCCACGAACTGCGCACCCCTTTGACCTACATCCTTTCCGGCTCCGAGCTTCTCGCCGGCACCCTGAGAGGCCGTCTCAGTGACGAAGAACAGAACGTGCTGCGGGCCATCCACCAGGGCGGACTAAGGCTTCATGAAATCGTCCAGGATCTCCTCGACATGGCCCGGATCGAAGCCAACGCCTGCCCGATCACCCGGGGCAAGGTCCACCTGCCGACCCTGTTGGCGGAAGTCGAACAGGAATTCCAGACCCTTTTCCGGCAACGGAACCTCAGCTTTCGTGTCACTCCCCTGCCGACCGACGAGATTCACGGCGATGCCCGGCAACTGGGCAAAACCTTCCACCGGCTGGTGGAAAACGCCGTCAAGTTCACCCCCGAGGGGGGAGCGATCGAAATCAGCGGCAACCTCCTGCACGATCGGGAGCTTCGCCTTCAGGAGGCGCAACTGCGGGACTTCTCCACCGCCTTCTTCACCCGGCCCATGCTTCCCCGCTTCTTGCAGCTCAGCATCCGCGACACCGGCGTCGGCATCGATCCAGCGGAACAGGTGCGGATTTTCGATAAGTTCTACGAAATCGGCCCTCCCGACGGCCATTTCACCTCCCGCACCTCCTTCGGCGGCAAGGGGGTCGGACTCGGGCTTTCCCTGGTCAAGGGGGTGGTCGAGGCCCACGGCGGCATGACCTGGGTCGAGAGTCCCGGCACCGGTGAAACCCTGGGCGGAAGCGCCTTCCATCTGCTCCTGCCCCTTGACCCCTTGCCGCTGGAGGGTTCCCATGAGCAACTTACGAGCCTTTCTGGCCATTCCCCTGCCTGAGGATTTGCGTCACCGGGCACGGCGGCTACAGCAAGAGCTCTCCCCCCGCCTCCCCGATGTCCGTTGGGTCCGGCCCGAAAGCCTGCATCTCACCCTCCGCTTCCTCCCCGATCTGCCGGAAGAAACAGTTGAAAAAATAGGGCAAATCATGCTATCGGTAGGAACCTTGATCCCCCCTTTCCACATCGACGTCACCACTCTGGGAACCTTTCCCGGCCCGACCCGGGCCCGGGTTCTGTGGCTCGGTATCGACGGGGGAGCGGCCCTGGGGGAACTCTTTCACGCCCTGAATGAACGCCTTGCGACCACCGGCCTTCCTCGCGAAACTCGGCCCTTCACCCCGCACCTGACTCTGGGCCGCTGGCGCCAACCGGGGGCCATCCCCCAGGACCTCTGGCAACGCCGGGCAGCATTGACCCTCGGCGACTTCCAGGCCGACCGGATGATTCTTTTCGAAAGCCGCCTGGCGGCGAGCAGCGCCATCCATCTCCCCCTGCGCGTCGCGCCCCTGGGCCTACTCCGGCGGCGGCTTGCTGACAACCTGTAACCAACCCCATTCGGGAGGATGAACAACATGGCGGAGAACAACCGCGATCGGGCCATCGATTTGGCCATCAGCCAGATAGAGAAACAGTTCGGCAAGGGGAGCATCATGCGCCTCGGCACAGATCTGGCGTTGCCGGGCGTGCAGGCCATCTCCACCGGCGCTCTCGGCCTGGATATCGCCCTCGGCGTCGGCGGCGTCCCTCGCGGCCGGATCATTGAAATCTTCGGTCCCGAATCCTCGGGCAAGACCACCTTGGCCCTGCACATCGCCGCTGAGGCGCAGAAAGTCGGGGGGATGGCCGCTTTCATCGACGCCGAGCACGCCCTCGACATCGGCTACGCCCGCAAACTCGGGGTGAAGACCGACGATCTGCTCGTCTCCCAGCCCGACACCGGCGAGCAGGCCCTGGAAATCACTGAAACCCTGGTGCGCAGCGGCGCCATCGACGTGCTTGTGGTCGACTCGGTGGCGGCCCTGGTGCCCAAGGCCGAAATTGAAGGGGAGATGGGCGATTCGCACATGGGCCTGCAAGCGCGACTCATGTCCCAGGCGCTGCGCAAGCTCACCGCCACCATCAGCAAATCCCACTGCTGCGTGATCTTCATCAACCAGATCCGCATGAAGATCGGCGTCATGTTCGGCAATCCGGAGACGACCACTGGCGGTAACGCCCTCAAGTTCTACGCCTCGGTGCGCATGGATATCCGCCGCATCGCCTCGCTGAAGAACGGTCAGGACGTGATCGGCAACCGTACCCGGGTCAAGGTGGTGAAGAACAAGGTCGCCCCCCCCTTCAAGGAGGCGGAATTCGACATCATGTATAATCAGGGGATTTCCCGGGAGGGGGACATTGTCGACCTCGGTGCCGATTGCGGCGTCATCGACAAGAGCGGCGCCTGGTTTTCCTACGGCAGCGAGCGCATCGGTCAGGGCCGTGAAAACGCCAAGCAGTTTCTGCGCGAGCATCCGGAAACAGCCCAGGAAATCGAGCAGAAGATTCTGGTTCACTACGGCCTGAGCCCGGCAACCGCCCCTGCGGAGGAGAGTTAAGCCATGGAACTGAATGAAATCCTCGCCGTCGCCTTGAAGGCGCGGGCCTCGGACGTCCACCTGAAAGCGGGTCTGCCGCCGACCTACCGCATCGATGGCAGCTTGCGCCCGCATCCCAAGGCGGCGCGGTTGACCCCCGAGGAAATGCGCAAGATGGCGATGTCGATCATGAACGAACGCCAGCGCCAGCGCTTCGAGGAATTTCATGAAGTCGATCTCGCCTACGGCGTCCCCGGGCTCGGCCGTTTCCGCGTCAACGTCTTCTCCCAGCGCGGCTCCATCTCCATGGTACTGCGTTTCATCCCCTTTGAAATCAAGACGCTGGAAGAGTTGACCCTGCCGCCGGTGCTGAAGAAGATCGCCTCGGAAACCCGCGGCCTGATCCTCGTCACCGGCGCCACCGGTTCGGGCAAGTCGACAACCCTGGCGGCGATGATCGACTACATCAACAGCAACCGGACCGCCCATATCGTCACCATTGAAGACCCCATCGAATACCTGCACAAGGACAAGAGCAGCATCATCAACCAGCGCGAGGTCGGCTTCGATACCACCGGCTTTCAGGTCGCCCTGAAGAGCGCCCTGCGCCAGGACCCCGATGTCATCCTGGTCGGCGAGATGCGCGACCACGAAACCATCGAAACCGCCCTGACCGCCGCCGAGACCGGGCATCTGGTCCTCTCGACCCTGCACACCATTGACGCCAGCGAAACCATCAACCGGATCATCTCGGTCTTTCCCCCCTTCCAGCAACGCCAGGTGCGTATCCAGCTGGCCGGAGTCGTCAAGGGGATCATCTCTCAGCGCCTAGTTCCTCGCGCCGACGGCAAAGGGCGGGTGCCGGCCATCGAGGTACTGGTCTCTACCGCTCGCACCCGCGAACTGATCGACGACAAGGAAAAGACCAAACTGCTGCGCGACGCCATCCAGCAGGGTTTCGTCTCCTACGGCATGCAGACCTTTGACCAGTCGCTGATGAGTCTGCTCAAACAGAATCTCATCACCTTCGACGAGGCCTTGCGCCAATGCTCCAACCCCGACGACTTCAAACTCAAATTCTCCGGGATTTCCTCGACGTCAGACCTGAGTTGGGACGACTTCGACAAGGGGGAGAAGGCGGCGCCACCCGAGGACGAAATCCAGATTGAGCGCCACTAGCCCCTGGAACGCCGCCCTGGCCCTCCTTGCCCGCCGCGACCGCAGCGAGGGGGAGCTTGCCGCCCGTCTGCGGCGCAAAGGCTTTACCGAGGAAGAGATCGCCGCTACCCTGGAACGCTGCCGGGAATACGGCTACCTGGACGACGCCCGCTTCGCCCGCCAGCGCGCCCGCAGCCTCGTCAGCAACGGCCGGGCCGTGGGTGGTCGCCTGCGGGCCGAACTCAAGCAGCAGGGGATCGACGAGGAACTGGCCCGACAAGCGGCCGAAGAGGTGGAAAACGACATCGATTCCGACCAGCTGCTGGCCGAACTGCTGGAACGACGCTTTCCCGGCTTTTCCTATGCCGAGGCGGACGACCGCCGACGCCGCCGCGTCATCCATTATTTTCTCCGCCGCGGCTTTTCCTTCGAGCGGATTCTGGTCCACTGTAAAAACGCCGACACCTGACCCGCCCCGCGCTTGAGATTTCTATCGTTTCACAAGGATTTGCTTGGTCTTTGGGCGGCTTGGTGCTAATACTTGAAATCTTCACCAAATCCATTCCCCAACAAGTAGAGAGGAAGAGAAAACAGACCATGATTACCGGCAAAGAACTCCGCTCCCGTTTCCTGAGTTTTTTCGAGCAACGCGGCCATACGGTGGTCTCCTCCTCGCCGCTGGTTCCCCATAACGACCCGACCCTGCTCTTCACCAACGCCGGCATGAACCAGTTCAAGGACTGCTTCCTCGGCAACGAGAAGCGCGACTACGTCCGCGCCGCCTCCAGCCAGAAGTGCGTGCGCGCCGGCGGTAAGCACAACGACCTCGAAAACGTCGGCCGCACCGCCCGCCATCACACCTTCTTCGAGATGCTCGGCAACTTCTCCTTCGGTGACTATTTCAAGAAGGAAGCCATCGCCTACGCCTGGGAATTTCTCACCGTCGATCTGAAACTCGACAAGAGCCGGCTCTACGTCACCGTCTTTACCGACGACGACGAGGCCGCCGACATCTGGCACGAGCAGGAAGGCGTCCCCCGCGAACGCATCTACCGCTTCGGCGAAAAAGACAATTTCTGGTCGATGGGGGATACCGGCCCCTGCGGCCCCTGCACCGAAATCTTCTGGGATAACGGTCCCGAAGTCGGTTGCGGCAAACCCGAGTGCGCCGTCGGCTGCGACTGTGACCGCTACATGGAGATCTGGAACAACGTCTTCATGCAATTCAACCGCAGCGCCGACGGCACCCTGACGCCGCTGCCGAAGCCGGCGGTCGATACCGGCATGGGCTTGGAGCGCATCACCACGGTGATGCAGGGGGTCACCTCCAACTACGACACCGACCTGCTGCGCGGCATTATCGCCTATGTCGAAGAGCTCTCGGGCCAGCGCTACGGCGACAACCAGGAGGCCTCCGTCTCGATGCGGGTCATCGCTGACCACAGCCGGGCCACCGCCTTCCTCATCGCCGATGGCGTGCTGCCCTCCAACGAGGGGCGCGGCTATGTGCTGCGCCGGATCATGCGCCGGGCCATGCGTCACGCCAAGATGCTCGGTTTCGAGGATCCGGTGCTGTTCAAGACCGCGAATTTCGTCCTCGAAGCCATGGCCGACGCCTATCCCGAGGAAGCCAAGCGCCGGGATTTCGTCGCCAAGGTGGTGAAAAACGAAGAAGAACGCTTTATCCAGACCCTCGGCAACGGACTGCGCATCCTTTCGGAAGAGATCGCCAAGCTCAAGACGGCCGGTCAAACCGTCATCCCCGGCGAAGTGGTTTTCCGCCTCTATGACACCTTCGGCTTCCCCGTCGACCTGACCGCCGATATCGTCGAAAAGGACGGCTACACCCTTGACGAGCCGGGCTTCGAGGCCTGCATGGCTGAACAGCGCAAAAAAGCCCGGGAAAACTGGAAGGGCTCCGGCGAGGAGGCCGTGGCGGCGGTCTACCGCAAGCTCCTCGAAGAGGGCCGGCAATGCGAATTCACCGGCTACCAGACCACCAGCGGCCACGGCACGGTCACGACCATCCTCAAAAACGGGCAGATCGTCGAGCAGGCAAGCGCCGGAGACGAAATTGAAGTCGTCACCAGCCAGACCCCCTTCTATGGCGAGTCGGGCGGACAGTCCGGCGATCGCGGGCGCATCCTTGCCGCCGATGCCGAACTGGAAGTCGTCGAGACCCGCAAACCGCTGCCGGAACTACCGGTGCATCTGGTTAAAGTGCGTAAAGGCGTGCTGCGCACCGGGGATGCCGTCGAGCTGCTGGTGGACGAGGCGGCGCGGCGAGCCACCGCCCTCAACCACACCGCCACCCATATTCTGCAAGCGGTGCTGATCGAAGTGCTCGGTGATCATGTCAAGCAGGCCGGCTCGCTCGTTACCCCTGACCGCCTGCGTTTCGACTTCACCCACTTCTCGGCCATGACCGCCGACGAACTGCGGCGGGTCGAGATCGAGGTCAACCGCCGCATCCGCGACAACCAGGCGGTCGATACCGCCGAGATGGAGAACGAAGAAGCCATCGCCGCCGGGGCCACTGCCCTCTTCGGCGAAAAATACGGCGACCGGGTACGGGTGGTACGGGTCGGCGATTTCAGCATGGAGCTGTGCGGCGGCACTCACACCAAAGCCGCCGGCGACATCGGCCTGTTCAAGATCGTCCAGGAAACGGGCATCGCCGCCGGCGTCCGGCGCATCGAAGCGGCCACCGGCGCCCGCGCCCTGGCTCTGGTTCAGGAAGAGGAACAGACCCTGGAACAGCTGGCCGCCTTGCTCAAAAGTGACCGGCCCTTGGTTCAGTCACGGCTGCAAAAGCTGCTGGAGCGGCAGAAGGAACTGGAACGGGAAGTCGAGATGCTGCAAGGCCGCCTCAACGCCGGCCAGGCGGCGGAACTGCTCGACCGGGTGCAGGAGATCGACGGCATTAAGCTTTTAGCCGTGCCGATCCCCGGCGCCGACGCCAAGGGGCTGCGGGAGTTGGCCGACCAACTACGCGACCGCCTCGGCTCGGGCGTGGTCATTCTCGGCAGCCCGGCCGACGGCAAGGCCAATCTGCTGGTCGCCGTCACCAAAGATCTCACCGGTCGCCTGCATGCCGGAAACCTGATCCGCGTGTTGGCCGAACAGGTCGGCGGCAAGGGGGGCGGCCGCCCCGATCTCGCCCAGGCCGGCGGCAACCGCCCGGAACGGCTCGCCCAGACCCTGGACGGCGCACCGGAGTTGATCCGCGCCGCCCTTCAGGGCCAATAGCCGAACCCGGAATCATTCATCAGGGAGGAACTCTTGCGTACCATTCTCAAGAACGAACCGCAGCTGCTGCAGGAGATGGAAGGTCGAACCATTCTCATCGTCGACGATGAGCCGATCATCCGCGATCTCTGCGCCCGGGCGCTCAAGGGATACCGTATCCTCCAGGCCGAGGACGGCGAGCAGGCCCTGCAGATGCTCGCCGGCGAAACCGCCGACGTTATCCTCGCCGATGTCATGATGCCGCGCCTGAACGGTCTCGACCTGCTCAAGACGATCAAGGACAAAACACCCAATCAGGTCGTGGTGATCATGACCGGCTACGCCGACAAGGACGTCATCCTGCGCGCCCTCAAGTCCGACGCTGACGACTTCATCACCAAGCCGATCAACCTGCTGCAACTCAAGACGACCATCGACCGGGTCCTGGAAAAGAAGGCGCTCAAAGAAGAACTCCTCCACCTCAAGCGCCTGGACAAGCTGAAATCAGAGTTCCTCGGCCTCGTCTCCCACAAGCTGAAGACACCGATCACCGCCATCTCCCTCTTTATCCAGAACCTCTCCCGGGGCTTCGGCGACCCCAATGATCCCACCTATCAGCAGACCCTGGCTTTGATTCTCGACGAGTCGAAGTATCTCGGCTATCTGATCAAGGACCTGCTCGTCTACAGCGAGGTCATCCTGCGCGAAGGGCCGCCGGAACTGCGCCCCTGCAATCTGCGGGACATCGCCCAGAGCGTGTCCGGGGACATGAACTACAGTGCCGTAAACAAGGGGGTGACCCTGAACGTTTCGCTGGAGAGCTATTTCCCCGAGATGATGCTTGACCGCAAGCGCATCAGCTTCGCCCTGCGGGCGATTCTGGAAAACGCCGTCAAGTTCACCCCCAAAGGAGGAACGATCACCCTGACTGGCGACTTGCACGGCAACTCGGCGCGGCTGATCGTCAAGGACAGCGGCCAGGGCATTCCCCAGGACGAACTGCCCAAGGTCTTCGAGAAGTTCTATCAGGTCGACCCGGACCATACCGGGCAGGTGAGGGGCTTCGGCCTGGGGCTTTTCTACGCCCGCCAATTCATCGTCGATCACGACGGCCGCCTGGCCCTTGAAAGCGCGCCGGAAGGCGGAACCATCGTCACGCTGGAACTCCCCTTGCGTTGATTCCTCTTTAAAAATTCGCTTCATGCCGTCCTTCCCCGCTGACGGGGTGAGGGCGGCATTTTCCTTTTTCATGACGCCGGGGCTGTGCTATATTAGCCGCATTTTTCTTTCTCCGAAAAACCCGGCGGAGGGGATCTCCCATGTTTCACGGCACGACCATTCTCTGCGTACGCAAAAACAACGAAATCGCCCTGGCTGGCGACGGCCAGGTGACCCTCGGCAACACGGTCATGAAGCACGGCGCCCGCAAGCTGCGGCGCATGTACGACGACCGGGTGCTGGCCGGTTTCGCCGGCAGCACTGCCGACGCCTTTACCCTGTTCGAGAAATTCGACGCCAAGCTGCAGGAGTATCGCGGCAACCTGCCTCGGGCGGCGGTCGCTCTCGGCAAGGACTGGCGTACCGACCGCATCCTGCGGCGGCTGGAGGCGCTCTTGATCGTCGCCAACGTCGAGACGACTTTGATCCTCTCCGGCGCCGGCGACATCATCGAACCGGACGACGGCGTTGCCGCCATCGGCTCCGGCGGCCCCTATGCCTTAGCCGCTGCCCGCGCTCTGCTCAACCACTCGGAGCTTTCGGCGCGGGAGATCGCCGAGCAGTCGCTACGCATCGCCGCCGGCATCTGTATCTACACCAACGACAGCATCCTCGTGGAGGCCTTGCCGTGACCAACTTCACCCCACGGGAAATCGTTTCGGAGCTCGATCGCTACATCGTCGGCCAAAAGGGCGCCAAACGCGCCGTCGCCGTCGCCCTGCGCAACCGTTGGCGGCGTCAGCAGGTGCCGGCGGAGTTGCGCGAGGAGATCGCGCCGAAAAACATCATCATGATCGGCCCCACCGGGGTCGGCAAAACCGAGATCGCCCGCCGTCTGGCGAAGCTCGCCCAGGCCCCCTTCGTCAAGGTCGAGGCGAGCAAGTTCACCGAGGTCGGCTACGTCGGCCGCGACGTCGAAAGCATGGTCCGCGACCTGGTGGAGCTGGCGATCATCATGGTCAAGCAGGAAGAGGCGCTGGCGGTGCGCTTGAAGGCCGAGGATCACGCCGAGGAGCGCCTGCTCGATCTGCTGTTGCCCGGTGAAGCCCGGACCGCCGAGGCCGGCGGCGAAAGCGGAACCCGTGACAAGCTGCGCAAGCTGCTGCGCATGGGGGAGCTCAACGAGCGCTTCGTCGAGATCGAAACCCAGGAAATCAAAATGCCGATGATGGAAGTCCTCACCCCGCCGGGCGCGGAGGGAATGGGCTTCAACATGAAAGAAATGTTCGGCAATCTCTTCCCGAAAAAAACCAAACGGCGGCGGATCAAGGTCGCCGAGGCGCGGGAGATCCTCATCGCCGAGGAAGCGGAAAAACTGGTCGACATGGACAAGGTTCACACCCTGGCCAAGGAGCGCACCGAGCAGAGCGGCATCATCTTCATCGACGAAATCGACAAGATCGCCAGCCGCGAGGGGGGGCACGGCCCCGAAGTCTCGCGCGAGGGGGTACAGCGGGATATCCTGCCTATTGTCGAGGGGAGCACGGTCAACACCAAGTACGGCCCGGTCAAGACCGATCACGTTCTTTTCATTGCCGCCGGCGCCTTCCATGTCGCCAAACCTTCGGACCTGATTCCCGAACTGCAGGGGCGTTTCCCCATCCGGGTCGAACTAGAGAGCCTTGGCGAGGAAGAGTTTGTGCGCATCCTCACCGAGCCGAAAAACGCCCTGCTCCGTCAGTACGCCGCGCTCATGCATACCGAGGGGATCGAGCTCGAGTTCACCGAAGACGGCGTCCATGAGATCGCCCGCACCGCCGCCCTGGTCAACGAGCGCACCGAAAACATCGGCGCCCGGCGGCTGCACACCATCCTGGAAAAGCTGCTCGAGGATCTCTCCTTCGACGCCCCGGAACGCCGCGACAAGCACGTCGTCATCGACGCCGCCTACATCCGCGAACGCCTCGCCGACATCGTCAAGGACGAGGATCTGTCGCGGTATATTCTGTAATTCAGGATAAAGTCTAAAGGAAAAAGGAGAAAGGGAAACGGCTCGTTTTCCTTCAGCCTTCAGCCTTCAGCCTTCGGCCTTTCCCCTTCGACCTGTTTTCCGGAGGAAAACGTGCAAGATCTGATCAATAAAGCCAATGTCCTGATGGAGGCGCTGCCGTACCTGAAGCGCTTCGCCGGCACCACCATCGTCATCAAATACGGCGGGCACGCCATGGCCGACGAGAAATTGAAGGAATCCTTCGCCCGGGATGTGGTGCTGCTCAAGTACATCGGCCTCAATCCGGTCATCGTCCACGGCGGTGGGCCGCAGATCAACGAGACCCTGAAAAAGTACGGGATTGTCTCCGAGTTTGTGCGCGGCATGCGCGTCACCGACGCCGCCACCATGGGCGTGGTCGAGATGGTTCTGGTCGGCCAGGTCAATAAAGAGGTCGTCGGCCTCATCAACCGCCACGGCGGCCGCGCCGTCGGTCTCTCAGGCAAGGATGGCGAACTGCTGCTGGCCGAAAAGATGCTGCAGGAAGTGCGGCAGGAGGACGGCTCCGTCGAGCAGGTCGATATCGGTTTTGTCGGCGATGTGATCCATGTCAACCAGGCGTTGATCGACACTCTGGAACAGGGCAAGTTTATCCCGGTCATCGCCCCGGTCGGGGTCGGCGCCGGGGGCGAGAGCTACAACATCAACGCCGACGTGGTCGCCGGCCGGGTCGCCGCCGCCCTGAAGGCCGAAAAACTGATCCTGCTCACCGACGTGCAGGGGGTCAAGGACAAACAGGGCAACCTGCTCACCGGCATCTCGGTGGGCGAGATGCGTCGATTGATCAGCGACGAATCGATTGTCGGCGGCATGATCCCCAAGGTCGAGTGCTGCGCCGACGCCCTCGCCGGCGGGGTCAAAAAAGCCCACATCATCGACGGTCGGGTCGAACACGCCGTGCTGCTGGAAATCTTCACCGACAAAGGGGTGGGGACGGAGATCGTGCAGTAGGCGTCATGACATGACACGAGAAGAGAAAATTGCCTATTGGCTGAAATCGGCAGAAACGGATTGGACTGTTGCCGAACATTTGGTTGAAAAACGAGATTACAGCTACGCGCTCTTTTTCGGACATCTCCATCTCGAAAAGTTGCTTAAGGCTGTTTTTGTCTACCGTTACGACGAAGTACCACCGTTTACCCATCGGCTTCCTTTTCTTGCCGAACGAGCAGGATTGATTTTATCGGAAGAGCGGCTGGAACTTCTGGAGACGGTCACGGATTTCAATCTGGAGGCGCGCTACCCGGACGAAAAGTTCTCATTTCAACAGAAATGCACCACCGAATTCACCGCTCAATACCTTGACAAAATTAAGGAAATGGCGTCATGGCTCAGGCAACAGTTGCCATAATCGAGACAATCCGGCGTTACGTTCGTGCGCTGGAGGCACAAGGCATTCAGGTCGATGACGCTATTCTGTTCGGCTCCTTCGCCAAGGGGACGGCCAAGGACGAGAGCGATATCGATGTCGCTTTGATCTCCAGCGCCTTCAGCGGCAACCGTTTCGACGACCGCCGCCGTATTGTGCCGTTGCGCCGGGCCATCGACGAACGTCTCGAACCAATACCGTTTCGACCAAATGATTTTGCCGAAGGAGGAAATCTGGTGGATGAAATCAAACGGGACGGGATTCGAATTGAGATGTGAAAGTTGGACTTTTCAATTGTGGTGCGTCCCGGTCATCACGAACCGGATTTTTCTATCCCCCCAATAATATAAGGCTCGCATTGAAAAGGTGCTTTTCTCATGAACACTGAACAATGGATCGCCCGGAGCGATAAGGTCATCATGAAAACCTACGGCCGCTACCCCATCGTCCCGGTTCGGGGACAGGGCTGCGAGTTGTGGGATGTGGACGGCAAGCGCTATCTCGACTTTCTTGCCGGGGTGGCGGTGAACAATCTCGGCCACTGCCATCCGCAAGTGGTCAAGGCCATCCAGGAGCAGGCGGCGACCCTGATCCACTGCTCCAACTACTATCAGATCCCCCAGCAGATCGAGCTGGCCGAACTGCTCTGCGCTCACTCCTTCGCCGACCAGGCCTTCTTCTGCAACAGCGGCGCCGAAGCGAATGAAGCGGCGATCAAGCTGGCGCGCAAGTACAGCCGCGAAAAATACGGGCTGGAGCATTACCAGATCATCACCGCCGCCGAATCCTTCCACGGCCGGACCATGGCCACCGTCTCGGCCACCGGCCAGGAGAAGGTGCAGCGTTTCTTCGATCCGCTGCTGCACGGCTTTCACCACGTCCCCTTCAACGATATCGCCGCCCTCGAAGCCGCCATCAATCCCCATACCTGCGCGGTGATGCTCGAGCCGATCCAGGGGGAAGGCGGCATCAAGGTGCCAAGTATCGAGTACATGCGGGCGGTGCGGGAACTCTGCGACCGCCGCGAGCTGCTGCTGATCTTCGACGAGGTGCAGACCGGCCTGGGACGCACCGGCAAGCTCTTCGCCCACGAGCATTTCGGCATCGCCCCGGATATCATGACCCTGGCCAAGGCCTTGGCCGGCGGCGCGCCCATCGGCGCCATGCTCGCCCGCGCCGAGATCGCCGAATCCTTCAATCCCGGCACCCACGGTTCGACCTTCGGCGGCAATCCGCTGATGACCACCGCCGCCCTGGCGGCGATGAAGACCCTGCTCGGCGACGGAATTCTGGAAAATGCCGTGAAGATGGGCGCCTATCTCACCGGCGAACTGAAGAAACTGCAAAGCCGTTACCAAATCGTCGAGGAAGTCCGCGGCATCGGCTTGATGATTGGCATGGGCCTGAGCATTCCTGGCGGCGACATCGTCAAGAAGGGGCACGAACGGGGGCTGCTGCTCAACGTCACCCACGACACAGTGCTGCGCTTCGTCCCGCCCTTGATTGTGACCCAGGCGGAAATCGACGAGATGATCGCCATTCTCGACGGTATTCTCAAAGAAATATGAATTCAGGACAAAGGAGAAAGGGAAAAGGATAGAGGGAGGGAGGACACCCCCTTTTTCTTTTTTTCTCGATCCCGTTCCTGTTTTTCCGGAGGAAAAACAATGCCCAAAGACTTTCTCGCGCTGACTGACTGGAGCCGCGACGACCTGGATAAAATTTTCACCCTGACTCGCGACCTCAAGGACAAGCAGAAGCGCGGCGAAGAGCATCATCTGCTCAAGGGCAAGACCCTGGCGATGATTTTTGAAAAGAGTTCGACGCGCACCCGCATTTCCTTTGAGGTGGGGATGTTTCAGCTCGGAGGCCACGCCCTCTTTCTCTCTTCCGGGAACACCCAGATGGGGCGGGGCGAGCCGGTCCAGGATAGCGCCCGCGTCATGGCCCGCTACTGCGACGGCGTCATGATCCGCACCTTTTCCCAGCAACTAGTCGAGGATTTCGCCCGCCATGCCGACGTGCCCGTCGTCAACGCCCTGACCGATCTCTACCACCCCTGCCAGGTGATGGCCGATCTTTTTACCGTCATCGAACACAAGGGCAGCTACCGCGATCTGGCCTACTGCTGGATCGGCGACGGCAACAACATGGCCCACAGCTGGATCAACGCCGCCGCCGTCTTCGGCTTCGAACTGCGCGTCGCCACCCCCAAAGGCTACGAGCCGGACGCTGCCGTCGTCGCCCGCGCCAAAAAAATGGGGGCGAAGATCCTCTATACCCAGGATCCAGCCGAGGCGGCGCGGGGCGCCATGGTTCTCAACACCGACGTCTGGGCGAGCATGGGCCAGGAAGCCGAGCAGCAGGAGCGGGAAAAGGACTTCAAAGGCTTTCAGCTCAACCGCGACATCGTCGCCCTGGCCGACCCGGGCTGCATCGTTCTGCACTGTCTGCCCGCACACCGTGATGAGGAGATCACCGACGAGGTCATCGAAGGTCCCCACTCGGTCGTTTTCGATCAGGCGGAAAACCGCCTGCACGTGCAGAAGGCCATCCTCGTCACATTGATGGGATAATCCTTTTCAACCAATCACTAATTACTGGCTCTATGAATCTGACCTGCCCTCATTGCGGATTTTCCAAAGAGATCGACCCGGCGCGGATCCCTTCCGGCATGACCCGGGTGATCTGCCCCCGTTGCAAGGAACCCTTTCCTCGCCCCGAGGCCCCTGCGGAAAGCGCCCCGGATCTCGTCGAGGAAACGGCCGTCAGCGCAGCGGCGGCCGATGCCGCAGTCCTGCCGATGGAGCCGACCCGTACCGTCCCCCCGGCACCGCCGATGACCTATGCCGAGAGCCTGCCCAAGGCGGGCTTCTGGATGCGCGCCGTCGCCTCCTTGCTCGACTCCCTGCTGTTGGGCCTGGTCCAGTTCGTTTTCAGCCTCATTCTCGGCTTGACCGCCGGGACGATGCTCTCCGGCGTGGAACCGCACGGAGAAGCCTTTGTCGGCCTGATGGCCACCCTCTTCGGTGCCCTCGTCGGTCTCACCTATTCGGTCTTCTTCACTGGCTATTGTGGCCAGACCCCGGGAAAGATGGCTTTACGCATCAAGGTCATCCGCACCACGGGAGAAGAAATCGGCTACGGCCGCGCCTTTGTCCGCGAGGTGCCGGGCAAGTTCCTCTCCAGCATACTGCTCGGCATCGGTTACCTGATGGTGGCCTTCGACAGTCAGAAGCAGGGCCTGCACGACCGTATCGCCAACACCTATGTGATCAAACTCTAACGCTTTCGCGCCGTCCGGCCTCGGATATCCGACGCCGGAGTCCCAACCACCCAAGGAGACCAACATGGCCAAGAAAACCAACGTCAAAAAAGTCGTCCTCGCTTACTCCGGGGGCCTGGATACCTCCATTATCCTCAAGTGGCTCACCGAAGAGTACGACTGTGAAGTGGTCGCCTACTCCGCCGACCTCGGCCAGGGGGAAGAACTCGATTTCATCCCGGAAAAAGCCAAGAAGACCGGCGCCAGCAGCTGCCATATCGTCGACCTCAAAGAAGAATTCGCCCGCGACTTCGTCTTCCCCATGTTCCGCGCCAACGCCATTTACGAAGGACGCTACTTCCTCGGCACCTCCATCGCCCGGCCGCTGATCGCCAAGGCGCAGATGGAGATTGCCGCCAAGGAAGGGGCCGACGCCGTTTCCCACGGTGCTACCGGCAAAGGCAACGACCAGGTGCGCTTCGAGATCGCCTACTACCACTACGACCCGGCGATCAAAGTCATCGCCCCCTGGCGCGAGTGGGACATGAAGAGCCGCACCGACCTGGAAAACTACGCCAAGAAGCACGGCATTCCTGTCCCCACCAGCAAGAAATTTCCCTGGAGCTCGGACCGTAACCTGCTGCACATCTCCTTCGAAGGGGATATTCTGGAAAATCCCTGGGCCGAGGCGCCGGAAGAGATGTACCAGCTCACCGTCCGTCCCGAGGATGCTCCGGATCAGCCGGAATATGTCGAGATCGAGTTCGAAAAAGGGGATGCCGTGGCGGTCAACGGCGTGCGCCTCTCCCCGGCCAAGCTGCTGGCCAAACTCAATGAATTCGGCGGCAAGCACGGCATCGGCCGGGTCGACCTGCTGGAAAACCGCTACGTCGGCATGAAGAGCCGCGGCGTCTACGAGACCCCCGGCGGCACCATCCTCGAAGAAGCCCATCGCGCCGTCGAGTCGATCTGCATGGACCGCGAGGTCATGCACCTGCGTGATTCACTCGTCCCCCGCTACGCCGACATGATCTACAACGGCTACTGGTTCTCTCCCGAGCGCCAGGTGCTGCAGACGCTGATCGACGCCTCGCAGCAGACCGTCAACGGCAAGGCCCGCATCAAACTCTACAAAGGGCACTGCCGGGTAGTCGGCCGCGACTCGGCCAGCGACAGCCTGTTCAACGTCGATTTCGCCACCTTCGAAAAGGACGATGTCTACAACCAGGCCGACGCCGAGGGCTTTATCAAACTCAACGCCCTGCGCCTGCGCATCGCCGCCATCCAGCGGCAGAACAAGAAGTAATCCTTCTGAGGAAGTAGGGGCGCAGCATGCTGCGCCCCTACGATCATCTGCCCATGGAATTCGCCAAACAACCGCGCATCAAGACTTCGGTCGTCGCCTGCGTCATCGACGAACAGGATCGGGTACTGTTGACCCGGCGCTGCATCCAGCCTTTCTGCAGCCTGTGGGTCATGCCCGGCGGCAAGATCGATCACGGCGAGGCGATCCTTGCCGCCCTGCACCGGGAAGTCATGGAGGAAGTCGGCATCACCGTGCGCGCCGAGGGGCTTATCGATGTCTACGAACATGTCGGCGTCGGCGAAAAGAATGATCATTTCATCATTCTCTATTACCGGGCCAGCCCTTTATGCCTTGACCTCAAACCGAACGGCGACGAGTGTACCGAGGCGATCTGGGTCGGGAAAACCGAACTGCCCCGCTATCCGATGCCCCCCGGCACCCGCTACATCCTCGGCAAACTCTTCCCCGAGCTCGGCTGGCATGAAACTGCGCCGCCGGAACGCCACCCCGACGAGGAACTTCTCGACGAAAACCTGCCCCAGGTCCGCCCCGCCGAAGAAGGCTAAGCCATGTTCAAGATTGTCGACAAGCCGATCCACATCGACTTTCTCCACGGCCATCATCTGCATTGCATGGTTTGCCAGATCCCCAGCCACCTGGCCATGCGTGACGCGGCCTGCCGGCTGGTCGACCCGGAAGCAGGCTGGCAACGGATCCGGTCGATTCTGGAACTGGTGCGCGAGGGGCAGGGCAATCTGAAGAAATGCCACTTTCTCATCTTTCCGGAAGCGATCATGCCCTTGGCGCGGGTGGAGGACGCACTGGAAATCATCGTTTCCGGCTTTCGCCCCAACTCGGTGGTCATGTTCGGCATCGAGCACATGCGCCTCAGTGAATATCGCGACCTGTTGCGCCGCTACCCGGCCGACAACGGCGAAGCCCTGGCCTCGGTGGAGGAAGACCTCGACTCGGGGGACATCGAGCAGTTGCCGACCAACGTCGCCGTGACGGTGGTCAAGGAGGCGGATGGCCGCACCAGGATCTTCCTTTTGGCCAAGAGCCATCCCTTCGTCGGCGAGGAGCATCTCGACGCCCAGCACGACCTCTACCGGGGCAAGGTTTTCCCCCTCTTTCGCTGCCGGCCGGCCTGTTTCAACTTCATGCCGGTGATCTGTATCGACTACGTCTATCGGGATGTCTACCAGTCGAACATCAACCACATCATCGAGAAGGCCAACCAGCTCTTTTTCCAGACCCGCCAGCGCCTCGACCTGCTGGCGGTCTTGCAGTTCAACCCGAAACCGGAACACCGCGCTTTCCGCGATGTGGTCAACGGCTTTTACGGCGAATATCTCGCCTACACCCCAGGAGTGCGGGACACCATCACCGTCTTCTGCAACACCTCGGGCGAATCGAGCGGCATCGTCGGCAACGGCACCTTCAGTTTCGGGCACTCCTCGGTGGTCATCCACCAGAGTCACAAAATCGGCCCAACGACGGATCCCGAGTTCGAAGTCGACGACTTCGGCGGCTTGCCGGTCTGCCGGTTGCGCTTCGGCACGGCGACCCGGCTCTACTATTTCAACCTGCCGCTCTTTCACGAACTCGACCCCCGCACCACCCGGGTGCCGCTAAAGATCCACGGCATCTTCCGTCCCGAGGGAGACCAGTGGCAACGGATCGAGGAAACCGGAAAAATGCAGATGTAAAATCATTCTCTCGCCCGTTCGCTTCGCACACTCGAGCGAGTGGAATGAGCGGGCGCGAGGCCGCTTTTTGCTTTTTGGCTTTTCAACCCGACCCGACAACACCTTTGACCGATTGCAGATAAACACAGGAGAGACGCATGGCGCAAAACCAGCTCTGGGGCGGCCGCTTCACCCAGCCCACCGACAAGTTCGTTCAGGAATTCACCGCCTCCATCGATTTCGACAAGCGCATGTATCGCTACGACATCCAGGGCTCCATCGCTCACTGCCGGATGCTGGCGAAACAGGGAATCATCGCGGCGGAAGAAGCCAAGACCATCGTCGCCGGGCTGGAGGGGATCCTTGCCGACATCGAGGCCGGGAACTTCGAGTTCTCGGTGGCACTGGAAGACATCCACATGAACATCGAGGCGCGGCTCATCGAGCGCATCGGCCCGGTCGGCGGCAAGCTGCACACCGCCCGCTCGCGCAACGATCAGGTCGCCCTTGACGTGCGCCTCTATCTGCGCGACGAACTGAAGGCGATTCTCGCCTACCTGGGCCAGCTACAGGAGTCGCTGCTGGCCCAAGCGGAACAGAACCTCGCGGTCATCATGCCCGGCTACACCCATCTGCAGACCGCCCAGCCGGTCCTCTTCGCCCATCATATGCTCGCCTACTACGAGATGATGAAGCGCGACGCCGGCCGCATGATGGACGTGGCCAAGCGCCTCAACGTCCTGCCCCTCGGCGCCGGGGCGCTGGCCGGGACCACTTTCCCCATCGACCGCGAGTTCGTCGCTGAGCAACTCGGTTTCGACGGGGTGACCCGCAACAGCCTCGACTCCGTCTCCGACCGCGACTTCGCCATCGAGTTCTGCGCCGCCGCCAGTATCCTAATGATGCACCTGTCGCGCCTCTCCGAGGAGCTGATCCTCTGGTCCTCCGCCGACTTCAACTTCATCGAACTGACCGACGCCTTCTGCACCGGCTCATCGATCATGCCGCAGAAGAAGAACCCCGATGTGCCGGAACTGGTGCGGGGCAAGACCGGCCGCGTCTACGGCAACCTGATTTCGCTTTTGACCCTGATGAAATCCCTCCCCCTGGCCTACAACAAGGACATGCAGGAAGACAAGGAGCCGCTCTTCGACTCCATCGACACGGTCAAGGGCTCGCTGAAGATCTTCGCCGACATGATCGCGCTGATGAAGGTCAAGGCCGAGAACATGCGCGTCGCCGCCGCCCGGGGCTTCTCCACTGCCACCGACGTGGCCGACTACTGCGTGCGCAAGGGCCTCCCCTTCCGTCAGGCCCACGAGGTGGTGGGCAAGACGGTGCGCTACTGCGTGGAAACCGGCAAGGACATCCCCGAACTCTCTCTGGAAGAATTCCGCCGCTTCTCTCCGCTGATCGAGAACGACATCTACGACTTCGTCACCCTCGAAGCTTCGGTCAACGCCCGCCGTGCTACCGGCGGCACCGCCCGCGCCGCGGTGGAACGGGAGATCGCCCGGGCCCGGGCGGAACGCCGGGGATAAACCAGTTACGCACTACGAAGGGATGCCGTCGATGAAATCCACCCTGCTCTACCGCCTGCTACCGCTCTTGACCTGCCTGCTCTTGGCGCTTGCCGGCTGCGGTAAGAAAGGCCCGGTCAAACCGCTGGAGAAACCGCTCCCCGCCTCCCCCCAGAAGCTGACGGCGGTACAGCAGGGGAAACGCTTTCAGGTGGCCTGGGACATTCCCAAGATCAACCAGGACGGCTCTTCCTTGAACGACCTGCAAGGCTTCCGGGTCTACAAGATGCGCTACAACCCGGCCGACGACTGCCCCGAATGCCGCGACACCTCGACCCTGTTGCTGCAAGTCGATCTTGACTTCCTGAAGAACGCCGAACGGCGGGGGGATCGCCTGACCATCTGGGACAACGTCTTGCAGACGGGCTTCGGTTACCAGTACCGGGTGACCCCTTACACCACGAAGAATCGCGAAGGCGAACCGGCCATCGTCCGCCGCCCCTTCCTTCCAACTTTGGCCGGTCCCCAATGGCAGGAAGTCAGCGGTCACGACCGCATGGCACGCCTCTTGTGGAAGGCGCCGGAGCTTCCCGCCGCCGCCGAGCTCGTCGGCTACAATCTCTACCGCCTCGCCCCCGGAGAAGAGCCGACCTCCCTGCCGGTCAACAGCTCCCCGCTGACCGATACCAAGCATGAAGATTTCGGCCTGCAAAACGATGTCACATACAGCTACAGCCTGCGTGCCATTGTCCGGCTCAACGAAACCCTGGTCGAAAGCGAAGCCTCTCAAGCCATTGAAGTCACGCCCCGTGTCGGCCGGTAAGCCCTGGCGGTTTTTTGACTTTGCTTCCAGGATATGCTAGTTATACCCTCCTCGCCGACTCAGGAGAACGGCATCTCCGGGCCGAGACGCGTTGGAGAAAACCTGTTTTATAAATTTGCATCGACACATATCTCTCGATAGGGACAACTTACTTTCCGGAGGAAATCATGTTCAAAGGTTCGATGGTCGCCATCATCACCCCCTTCACCCCCGACGGCCGGGTGGATGAAGAAAAATACCGCCAGCTCATTGAGTTCCAGATTGAAAACGGCACCGACGTCATCGTCCCCTGCGGAACGACCGGCGAGTCGGCTACCCTCGACTACGAGGAGCACGACCGGGTCATCCAGATCTGCATCGAGCAGGTGAACAAACGCGTCCCGGTCATCGCCGGCACCGGCTCCAACAGCACCACCGAGGCCATCGAACTTTCCCTGCACGCGAAAAAGATGGGCGCCGACGCCGTGCTGCTGGTTTCGCCCTACTACAACAAGCCCTCCCAGGAAGGCCTGTACCAGCACTACAAGAAGATTGCGGAAAGCGTTCCCCTGCCGCAGATCCTCTATAACGTCCCCGGCCGCACCGGCATGAACATGGAGGCCAAGACCACCATCCGCCTCGCCGAATTTTCCAACATCGTGGCAATCAAGGAAGCCTCGGGGAACATTACCCAATCCGGGGAAATTCTTGCCGCCGCCGGCGACAAGATCGACGTCCTCTCCGGTGACGATTTCCTGACTCTGCCGCTCATGGCCGTCGGCGCCAAAGGAGTGATCTCAGTCACCGCCAACATCATGCCGAAAGAAGTCAAGGCGATGGTTACGGCCATCCAGGAAGGGCGCTGGGACGATGCCCGCGGGATGCACCTGAAGATGCTCGACATCCATAACGCCATGTTCATCGAGTCCAACCCGGTCCCGGTGAAGACCGCCGCCAGCCTCATGGGCAAGTGCGGCGCTACCGTGCGCCTGCCCCTGGTTGACATGCAGCCCCATACCCTGGAAACGCTCAAAAGCGTGATGAAGGGCTACGGGCTGATTTAACCGTTACATCCATTATCAAGGGATTGTTTATGATCAAGATTGCCGTCACCGGCGCCGCCGGGCGGATGGGCGGACGCATCATCACCGCCATCAAGGAAGCACAAGGGATGGAACTGGCTGGGGCCTGCGAACGCCCCGGGCACGAAATGATCGGCCAGGATGCCGGCCTTATCGCCGGTTGCGGGGAAAGCGGCGTGGCGATTTGCGGCAGCCTGGAAGAAGCCCTGAAGAGCGCCGATGTGCTCATCGACTTCACCTTCCCCGAAGTCACCCTCGCCAACCTCAAGGTCTGCGCGGATCTGGGCAAGACCATCGTCATCGGCTCCACCGGCTTCACTCCCGAACAGCGCAAGGAAGCCGAAAGATACGCCGCGAAGATCCCCGTCGTCCTCGCTCCGAACATGAGTGTCGGCGTCAACGCCTGCTTCAAGTTGCTCAAGGAGGCGGCCCAGATTCTCGGCGATGGCTTCGACGTGGAAATCGTCGAGCTGCACCACAACAAGAAGAAGGATTCCCCCTCGGGCACCGCGGTGCGCATGGGTGAGGTGGTGGCCGAGGCCCTCGGTCGCGACTACAACCAGGTCGCCAATTACCACCGCGAGGGAATGTGCGGCGAGCGCACCAAGGAAGAGATCGGCATGCAAACGGTGCGCGGCGGCGACATCGTCGGCGAGCACACCGTCTACTTCATCGGTATGGGCGAGCGCATCGAAATCAGCCACCGGGCCATGAGCCGCGACATGTTCGCTCGGGGTGCAGTCCGCGCCGCCGGCTGGCTGGCCGGGAAACCGGCGGGGATGTACGACATGCAGGACGTTCTCGGACTTAAATAAACGGAGGTGACATCATGACCCGACTGATGATGCTGCTGCTGGCGGCGGCCCTCTTTCTCGGCGGCTGCGAAACGACCAAAGGCGTCGGCAAGGATATGCAAAAAGCCGGCGGCTGGATCGAGGAAAAAGCCAGTAAATAAAAAAGCAATCTCACGCCCGTTCGCTTCGCTCACTCAAGACGCAAAGCCGCGAAATAAAACCCAAATTATGCACTTAAACGCTTTGCGGCTTGGCGTCTTTGCGTGAGATCTGATTTTATTTTCAAGTTATCACCGGAGGAATTTTAATGGCTCGTATCAACGACAATTACCTGAAACTCAAAGCCGGCTACCTCTTTCCCGAGATCGGTCGCCGGGTGCGTGAATTTACCACGGCCAACCCCGATGCCAAGGTCATCCGCCTCGGCATCGGCGACGTCACCCGGCCCCTGGCTCCGGCCGTGCTCAAGGCCTTCCACGACGCAGTGGATGATCTCGGCACCACCGATCATTTCGCCGGCTACGGCCCCGAGCAGGGCTACGACTGGCTGATCAACGCCATCATCGAGAAATCCTACAAGCCTCTGGGCGTCTCGCTCCGCACCTCCGAGATGTTCATCTCCGACGGCTCCAAGTGCGACTGCGCCAACATCCTCGACATCTTCGCCCTCGACAACGTCGTCGCCATCGGCGATCCGGTCTACCCAGTCTACAACGACACCAACGTCATGATCGGCCGCACCGGCGAAGCGGACGAAAAAGGGTACTACCAGGGGGTCGTTTATATGCCCTGCACCGAAGGGAACGACTTCGTGCCGGAACTCCCCGAGAAGAAGGTCGACATCATCTACCTTTGCTCGCCGAACAACCCGACCGGCACCGTCGCCACCAAGGAACAGCTCAAGGCCTGGGTCGACTACGCCAACGCCAACGGCGCGATCATCCTCTTCGACGCCGCCTACGAGGCCTTCATCACCACGCCGGGGATTCCCCATTCCATCTACGAGATCGAGGGCGCCAAGACCTGCGCCATCGAGTTCCGCTCCTTCTCTAAAACCGCCGGCTTCACCGGCGTGCGCTGCGGCCTGGTCGTGGTGCCCGAAGAGCTGATGGGAACGACCGAAACGGGAGAAAAGTACAGCCTCAACAAACTCTGGAACCGTCGCACCACCACCAAGTTCAATGGTGCTTCCTACCCGGTACAGAAGGCCGCTGCTGCCGTCTATTCGGACGAAGGCTGGAAGCAGACCAAGGAAATCATCGACTATTACATGGATAACGCCCGCATCATCCGAGAAGGGCTCTCCCAAGCCGGCATCACCTGCTTCGGCGGGGTCGACTCCCCTTACATCTGGCTGAAAACGCCGGGCGGACTTTCCAGTTGGGACTTCTTCGACAAACTGCTCAATGAGTGCCACGTCGTCGGCACGCCGGGAAGCGGCTTTGGCCCCAGCGGCGAAGGCTACTTCCGCCTCAGCGCCTTCGGTCACAAAGAAAACGTGATCGAGGCGGTGGAACGGATCAAGCAGAAGTGGGGCAAGTAAAATGACGAAGGGCGGCTGTTCAGGCCGCCCTTCTTTGCTTTCCCTCACACCAACAAACGGAGGAGATGAACATGAAAGTCGTAGCATTTAACGGCAGTCCCAACCGGGAAGGCAACACCTGGCATACCCTGAAGATGGTCACGGCCGAGCTCGAAATGGCGGGGATCGAGACTGAGATCGTCACTGTGGGGGACAAGGCGATCCGCGGGTGCATCGCCTGTGGCCTGTGCGCCAAGAACAAGAACGAGCAGTGTGTGCTTCCCGGCGACGAGGTAAACGCCTGGATTCAGAAGATGAAGCAGGCCGACGGCATCCTGCTTGGCTCGCCGGTGCACTACGCCGCCATCTCGGGAACGATGAAGTCCTTTCTCGACCGAGCCTTCTACGTCGCCGGCATGAACGGCGGCCTCTTCCGCCACAAAGTCGGCGCCTCGGTGGTCGCTGTGCGCCGCTCCGGCGGCCTCCCCGCCTTCGAGCAACTCAACAATTTTCTGATGTATTCCGAGATGCTGATCCCCACCTCGAACTATTGGAACGTCATTCACGGCCGAATGCCGGGGGAGGTGGCGAAGGATGAGGAAGGGGCGCAGATCATGCGGGTGCTGGGGAAGAATATGGCCTGGCTGCTGAAGCTGGTGGAACACGGCAAGGGGGCGGTGGTCCCGCCGACGCAAGAAAAGAAGGCCTACATGCACTTTGTTCGGTGATTCGCCCGAGCCGGCATTTGCGCGGAGTTGGGCCGACAGAGGACTTTGGGCGAAAACCGAAAATCGCGGCGCCCGGACGATTCTCGCGCCTCCGCCGCGCCGATCTTCCCCCGCTCTGCCGAAATATGTTAGGCTTCGCCCCGCCAATCCCCCAAGAACAGGAATAATATGCAGATCTGGGTCGACGCCGACGCCTGTCCCCGCGTCATCAAGGACATCCTCTTCCGCGTCGCCGAAAAGCGCCGCATCCCGCTGATTCTGGTGGCCAACCAGGCGCTGCGCGTGCCGCCCTCGAAGTACATCCGGTGCATCCAGGTCGGCGCCGGCTTCGATGTCGCCGATGGCCGGATCGTGGCGGAGTTACGGCCCGGCGACCTGGTGGTCACCGCCGACATTCCCCTGGCCGCGGCCGTCCTCGACAAAGGCGGGCACGCCCTCGACCCACGTGGCGCCCTGATGACGACCGACACCATCGGCGAGCGGCTGATGATGCGCAACGTCCTGGATGAGCTGCGCGGCTGCGGCATCGAAACCGGCGGCCCGCCACCTCTCAGCCCGAGCGACCGTCAGGCCTTCGCCAACCGGCTTGATGCGTTCCTGACGCGACATACCCCTTTGCCGCCCATTTCCCCACCATGACCCAAGAAGCCTTGTTCACCTACCGTCCCATCGGCCTTCTGCGCTCCCCCTATGCGCGCCGTATCGACGCCCCCCATCAGGGGACGGTGACGCAAGGGACGAAAACGGGGGAAGCGGCGACGGCGACGCTGGAGTTGGCGGGCTGGCTGGACGAGCAAATCCTTCAGGATCTGGAGGGTTTCGAGCGGTTGTGGCTGATCTATGCCTTACATCGCAGCGACGGCTGGAAACCTACCGTCAAGCCGCCCCGGGGCGGGCCGAAGCGGGGAGTTCTTGCCACCCGCTCCCCCCATCGCCCCAACGCCATCGGCCTGTCTGCGGTGGAACTGGTCAAAGTGGAAGGAAGAACCTTGCATCTGCGTGGGGTCGATCTGCTCGACGGCACGCCGGTATTGGACATCAAACCCTACGTCCCCTACGCTGACGCCTTTCCCGACGCCAAAGCCGGGTGGATTGACGAGCTGGACGCCCACCTCGGGTGCCGTTCGGCTCCGGGACCGCGCAAGCCCCGATAAACAGTGCCCCTGCTCAAAAAACGAAGGACGGCCAAAGAAGCCGTCCTTTTTTATCGATGGGGGATGTGAACAATTACGGCTGGGCGTTTTTTTCCGCCAACACGCCAACGGTGCGGGAAAGCTTGGCCTGCTCGATCTTCTCGGAGAGGAGGACGGTACAGACAATGAGGAAAATAATCATGATGAGCATGGGCAGGGCGTCGCGCAGCAAAAAGGTCAGGAGGCCGCGCCTCGGGCCTTCTTTCACGGCAACCCGTTCTTGGAGCTCTCGGTGGTCAGGTCGCGTTGTCATGGATGTTCCTTTCCCTCAATAAACAAACTCATCAAAAGGGATGAGAAAACCTCGTAGCAGATTGAAAAGCAAGGACCCTGCCAACTCGAAAAGGCCGGCTAACCCCCGGGATTCAGTGGAAAACAACTCACGGACAACCGCCTCTTGCGTCCCTCAACTGTCGGTTTTTTTGACACTTGTGTTAAAAAAGCCATACAGATGAGACCACCTCCCCCGCTTCAGGATTGTCCTTTTGCCTCCGCACTCCCTCCCTCATCGAGGCGCAAGTTGGCGGCGGCGAAAAACTCCGTCAGCGCCCCTTCGTCCAGCACCTCTTCGACCAGCAGTCGTTCGGCCAATTGCTCCAGCACCGGCCGATTCCATTCCAGCAGGTTTTCGGCCCGGCGCTCGGCTTGCCGGGACAACGCCTCGATCTCTTTGTCGATCAGCCGGGCGGTCTCTTCGCTGAAAGTCGTTTCCGTCGCCAACTTGCGCCCAAGGAAGGGATGCTCCACCCCCCGCTCCAAACTGACCGGCCCCAGCCGTTCGCTCATCCCCCACTGGCAGACCATCTTCTCGGCGAGGTCCGTGACCTGCTTCAGATCGCTCTGCGCCCCGGTGGAATATTCGCCGAAAATTAGCTTTTCGGCGGCGCGGCCGCCGAGGCTGATGGCCAGGCGATCCGTCAGATAGCCGTAGCGGTAATGATAACGGTCGTCGGCGGGGAGTTGCAGGGTCACGCCAAGAGCCTGCCCCCGGGGGATGATGGTGACCTTGTGGATCGGGTCGCTCCCCGGCAGGCACTTGGCCACCAGGGCGTGGCCGGCTTCGTGAATGGCGGTGATGCGCTTTTCCTCGTCGGAGAGATAGAGCTTGCGCTCCAGCCCCAGCAGATGACGGTCCTTGGCCTTATCCAGGTGTTCGTTGCCGATCGCCTCGGCCTGCTCGCGTCCGGCGATGAGCGCCGCCTCGTTCATCACCGCCTCCAGATCGGCGCCGACCATCCCCGGCGTCCCCTTGGCCAACGGCGTCAGGTCGACATCCTCGGCCAGCTTGACCTTGCGGGCGTGGACCTTGAGGATTTCCAGGCGGTCGCGCCAGTCGGGACGCTCCACCACGACTTGGCGGTCGAAGCGCCCCGGCCGCAGCAGCGCCGTATCGAGCACGTCCGGGCGGTTGGTGGCGGCGAGCACGATCACTTCCTGATGGGGCTCGAAGCCGTCGAGCTCGGACAGGAGCTGGTTAAGGGTCTGTTCCCGCTCGTCGTTGCCGCCCCCCAAACCCGCCCCCCGGGACCGGCCGACGGCATCCAACTCGTCGATGAAAATGATGGCCGGGGCGCTCTTTTTGGCGTTCTCGAAGAGGTCCCGCACCCGACTGGCGCCGACGCCGACGAACATCTCAATAAACTGGGAGGCGGAAATGGTGAAAAACGGTACCTCGGCCTCGCCGGCCACGGCCCGGGCCAGCAGCGTTTTGCCGGTTCCCGGCGGGCCGACCAGCAGAATGCCGCGCGGCACCTTGCCGCCAAGGCGGCTGAAATGCCGGGGATCGCGCAGGTAGGCGATGATTTCCCCCAACTCCTGCTTGGCCTCGGCGAGTCCGGCGACATCGTTGAAGGTGACGCGGGAGAGTTGCTGACTGTAGAGTTTCGCCCCGGAACGGCGGAACTGACCGAAGAGCCCGCCGCCCGGCCCGTTCGACTCGCGCATGCGCTTGAGGACAAAAACCCAGACGCCGATGATCAACACCCAGGGGAGCAGGGAGATCAGCAGCGAGGCCCAAAAGGTCGGCTTTTCGCTCGCCTGCGCCTCGAGTTCCACGCCGTTTTTTTCCAGCAGCGGCAACAGTTCCGGATCGTCAACCGGTGGCAGCACCGTCTGGAAACGCAGGTAGGCGACGGGAGCCATGCCTTCATCAGCAGGAATCTCCACGGCATCGCGGAAGTTGCCCGTCACCCGTTCGCCACTCATCCGCACGCTCGCCACCCGGTCGCGGGCGAGTTCCGCCTTGAAGCGGCTGTAAGACAAATCGGCGACCGGTTCCTGCTGGGGAGCGAAGAGCAGCATGTAGGCAAAATTCACCGCCAGCATCAGAACCATCAAGAGCAGCAACCGTTGCCAGGGATCATTGAGTTTCGCATTCGCCATGATCAACCGCTCCTTTCCAACCGGTGTTCCTGAACAAGATTAACAGGCCTCGGAGAAAAGTCGTCCCGGCAGCAAAAAAGGGAGACCGAAACGGCCCCCTTTTTTGCTGAATCCTTCCTATTGCCTCAACCGACCGCCAAAAGTCCGGGATGCAGTCCGGTCAGACAGCGCCCGCCGGTGGGGGTAACGACGAAGGTATTTTCGGTGCCGACCATGCCGATGCCGGCGATCCCCTTTTTCGGTTCGACGGCCAGGACCATGTTTTCCTGCAGCGGCTCGTCGAAGCCCTTGGCCAGCACCGGCCATTCGTCGATGTGCAGGCCGATGCCGTGGCCGAGAAACCGCGCCTGGCGCGTGCCGAAGCCCATGAATCCGTCGAGGAATTCCGGTTCCAGCGCGCCGGTGATTTGCGCGTAGATTTCCGAGGGAATCGCGCCGGGCTTGAGCAGCGCGGCAACAGCGGTCTCGATCTCGATGCATCGCCGGTGGATGCGCACCGCCTCCTCGGGCAGTTGGCCACGATAGACGTAGGTCAGGGTTTTGTCCGTGTGGTAGCCGTCGACCCCGCAACCGATGTCGACGAAAACCAGATCGCCGGGACGCAGAAGCCGCTTCCGGCTGCCGAGCAGGGGCACCGCCGGGCTCATGCCGTAGTTGCCGCCGGGGCCGTCGAAGGAAGTGGGATAGATCGAGCTTTCGCCGAAACAGATGTGGCCGAGAAGGATTTCCGTCTCGTACATGCCGAAACGGGCCAGGCCGTGATGGCCTTCGCGGATCATCGCCCCATAGAGCTCTCCGGCGAATTCGGCTTCGCTGATCCCTTCCCGCAGCAGTTCGGGGACGCGTTCTTCGAGGATGCGCTGGTGGATACGGCCCGACTCTTCCATGCGTTCCAGCTCATAGGCGCTTTTCACCGCCCGCGTCGCCGCCAGGGAAAGATCAGCGGAAGCGCTCCGGGCAAAGCCAAAATGCTTGTTGAAGCGCTCGTAAACCGCCAGCGGCACGCGCTCGCTTTCAAGATGGACGGTATCGGGGAGCGCTCCCATGGCGGCGGCCGCGTCGCGAAAGCTGGTCATCGGCCGGATGTCGCCGAATTCCGATTCATTCAGGGCGCGCTCCAAGCTGCGCCGCACCCAGTAGACGGCGGCGCCGCTGCGGGGTACGAGGAGGACGGCATCCTGCATGGTGCCGGTGAGATAGAACTGGTTGATCTTGCCGAAGACCGCCAGCAGCCGCCACTCGGGGCTATCGTGGTCGAGGCGGGCACGCAACGCCGCCAGGCGCCGTTCCAGTTCGGCGCGGGGAACTTTCTGAAACATGGGCATTCTCCTTGATAAAATCGCAATCCGTCAAATCACCCCTCCGCCGACATCGTACACCAGAGAATGGCTTTCGCAAAGTCGGAGCATGGTCCGAGAAGGGAAATCCCTTGCCGCTCCCGCCTGTTTACGCGGCCGTCACCGACATTGAATTTACAGCGCCGGCGACAAACAAAACGCCGCTTCAGGGATTAAACCCCTGGGCAGCGTTTGGCGTTATGAGTGAAGAAAGCAAGACAGCCGAAATGGGTGCGAACCGACTGAGCCTGAAGTAAATTGAATCTGCCGGGCAACAACTCCACTTAAAAGTGAAACAATACTTGCTCCCACCACGGGATCGTGGGTATAATAACTTCCATGCGCATCATCTCCCGTAAAACCCTCCGAGAATTTTGGGGCCAGCATCCGGATGCGCGGCAACCATTACAGGCGTGGTATGACGATGCTAAACATGCCGACTGGCATTCACCGGCGGATATCAAAAATGTTTACCGCAATGCCAGCTTTCTGGCTGACAACCGAGTCGTATTCAACATCAAGGGGAACACTTACCGACTTATCGTAGCCGTCCAGTACGCTCATGGCCTGCTGTATATCCGCTTTGTCGGCACCCATCGGGACTATGACAAAATCGACGCAAGAACGATCTGAACGGAGAAATTCAGATGGAAATCAAACCCATAAAAAATGAGGCCGATTATCAGGCAGCTCTTGAAGAGATTGAACGACTGTTCGACGCCGCGCCAGATACGCGGGAAGGGGACAGGCTTGAGGTATTGTCCACTCTTGTCGATGCCTACGAAGAAAAGTATTACAGCCTCCCCCTGCCCAACCCGATCGAGGCCATCCTGTATCACATGGAAAGCCGGGGCCTTTCGCGTCGCGACCTTGAACCTCATATCGGCAGTCGCGCCCGTGTCTCCGAGGTACTGAACCGAAAGCGTCCATTAACCATGGAGATGATCCGAAATCTGCATAGCGGACTTGGCATACCAGCGGAAGTCCTTATCCAACCCTATCCCACGCTCAAAGACGCGGCTTGACAGCAATGTGCGCTCCGGTGATAGTGCGTTCCGGAAACGGCATACTCAACTGAGGGATACAGGTCGCACGGTGACCGATTCTCTAATTCCAAGACCGCCTGATTTCAGCCCGTCGCGCAAGGGCCAAGAAAGGGCTTACTATGAAGGCTGATTACGATTTTTCAAACGCAAAACGTGGCGCCGTGGTCCCGCAACCTGGGAAAACCAGAATCACCATCTATCTGGACGACAGCGTGATTGAAGAGTTCCGCGCGCGGGCCGAATTTGCCGGAAAAGGGTATCAGACCATGATCAATGACGCCCTCAAGGAGTATCTTGCCAAGGACACCGACACCCTCGAAGAGATGCTGCGAAAGGTCATCAGGGAGGAATTGGGACGAGCCGCCTGAATGACCCCTGGTCCCAACCCAGTCGTCCAAGGATCGCCAAAACGCCGCTTCAGGGCTTTAAGCCCCTGGGCGGCGTTGGCGTTTGCTGGTGTTGTCGTTTGCTGGTTGACAATGCCCTGCGAATAACGTACGATTTCGCGTACGCAAAGGAGGCAGCCATGCCCACGATCACAGCGACCGAAGCGAGAAAACTTCTCTACAAACTCCTCGATGACGTAGCCGAATCGCACGAACCCATCCAGATCACCGGCAAACGTAACAGCGC